>JALELK010000014.1 GCA_022768745.1 Lachnospiraceae bacterium | reverse complement strand
CATCTGTCTTTGATTATCGCCATGATTCCCGACACCATTTTGCCTACGTTTGGCCACACTTCCATTCCAACTTCCGGTATCGGTGCTTTCATCTGTTACTTCTTCAACATTTTTGTAGCGGATAAACTCAGTGCCTTTGAGCTGTCCGCCAACAGTATGAATGAATTCATCTATAAAAATGTAGAAAACAGCGTTCTATTTTTTAACGCCAAGGGCAAACTTGTTTTCTCTAATGAATACGCTTTGAAATTTTTTGATATAAAAGAAGACGACGAACCCACCTTTTATGAGCTGTTTGAAATTTCAAAAGACGACGCAAGGGATTTATTTTTCTCCCCAAAACATACAGAGACGGTAAAGCTGCACACCAAAAAATCCCATACTGTCTGTTCGGTGGTTTTGTCTACCCTGCGGGATAAGTACAATGATCCCACCTATACCGCCTGCTTCGTCTACGACCTGACTGAAGAAGAGCGGATGTATAATGAAGTCAATGAATTGAAACAGCAGCTTCAAATCGATTTGGAGAAGAAGACCCGACAGATGGAGCAACTCACCCTGCAATCCATTGCCACCATTGCCAACACCATCGATGCCAAGGACGAATACACCAAGGGTCACAGCGAGCGCGTAGCGATTTATAGTACGGAAATTGCCCGGGCTTTAGGCTGGGGAGAAAACGAGATTCAACAGCTTAGAAACACTGCCCTGCTTCACGACATTGGCAAAATCGGTGTCCGGGATGCAGTGTTGAAAAAAGCGGACCGAGTTACCGACTCTGAATATGAAGAATTGAAACAGCACACCATCATCGGAGCTGAAATTTTAAAGGATATCACCCTGATTCCGGATTTGGATGCGGGTGCTCTGTATCACCACGAAAGATACGATGGCAAGGGATACCCCAGTGGCATTAAGGGAAAGGACATTCCTCTCAATGCCAGAATCATCGGGGTTGCCGATGCCTTTGATGCTATGAATACCAAGCGCGTTTACAGAGACCCACTTCCCAAAGATGTGATACTCTCCGAACTCAAAAAAAATCGGGGCACACAATTCGACCCCGAGATTTTAGATATATTTATTGATTTGTATGAAAGGGATGCCTTGTAAAACTACATAAAGGAAATTTCATCGATTAAATAGTGGTGGAAGGTCATGGTACCTCCACCGCTATTTTTTGTTTTCTCCGCCGCTCTTTCTCCGGCAAGTCCCATAAAAGAACAACCGACTGCTGCCCCCTCTATGTCGGGACTAACAGAAAGAAATGCCCCCAATAAAACAGAAGACATACAACCACTTCCGGTGATTCTCGCCATTAGCTCGTCTCCCTCGTCACAGTACATCACTTTTGTTCCGTCTGTAATCACATCCGTTTTTCCGGAAGCAATCAAAATGGTTTTATACTTTAAGGCATACTGCTTCATAGCCTCTACATCGATGTTTTTATCCTTTGCATCCACTCCGGTCACTGTATTGCAATGCTCCATCAGTGCACGGATTTCTGAGTAATTTCCTCTGATACAGGTGGGATGTACCATTTCCACAAAAGCCTGACATTTTTCCCGGCGATAACCGGAGCCGGCAACTCCCACAGGGTCCACCACAATGGCATGCCCCAGACTATGTGCCGTCTCCCCCGCCTTTGTCATAGCCTCATAATCTCCTATGGCTCCAAAATTACAGACCAAAGCCGATGCCCCGGCAGTGATTTCTTCCACTTCCAAGGGATGATGTGCCATGGTAGGAGAAGCCCCTACAGCCAACAAAACATTGGCACAGTCATTTACCGTCACAGCATTTGTGATACAGTGAACAATAGGCCGCTGCCTGCGAATCTGCTTCAAGAATTCATCTATCTTCTCTTTTTCCACCATGGCCATTCCTCCTATTCTACTCCAGACTGTCTCTCATTTTTTTCAGCATACCGGATTTAGAAAGTGGCAAGGTAATGATAATCGCCACAATGGTTCCCCCACAGGTGCTGATCAAAAACGGTACCACAAAAGTAAACAGAGCTGCTGCATGGTTTCCCATAACAAGGTAAGCGATTGGATAAGAAAGCATTCCGCCAATAAGACCGGTTCCAACCACTTCTCCCACATAGGCGAAAGGAAGCTTCTTTCCATATTTATACAAAAGTCCGCCTAATAAGGCTCCACACATACTTCCCGGAAACGCCAATGGGCTTCCCAATCCAATCAGGTTACGAATCAATGATGCCACAAAAGCCTGTGCCAACGCCCACCATGGGCCCACGGTAACTGCACACAATATGTTTACCAAATGCTGCACCGGTGCGCATTTAGATCCGAATACCGGAAAGGAAAATAAACTTCCCACAACGGCTACTGCCGCAAAAATAGCTGTCACTGTCAATTTCTTTACATTTGATTTTTTCATTCTTCTGTCCTCTTTTTCCGGAGACTGTCATGAAAAAATCAGACAGCTCCTAATTCTTCTTCATTGCCCCTGCAATCTTTTCCACAATCAGGCAGAGAATGACTGTGATAATCATATCCGGCAAAGTATTTCCCACCGGTGTGTTCACCTGCATCAACAGGCGATAAATTACAAATCCAACAACCCAAACCAAAAGATTACGCCACTGGAATCCTTGCTTTTGTGCATCTGCTTTTTTCAGCACAAAGTAATCCGCAATCTGCACTGCAATCATAGGTGCAAAGACAGAACCAATCAGATAAAGGAAGTTGGTGATATTATCCATAGGATAGACAATAGCTGCTACCGTTCCAATCACAGTAACGATGATTGCCGCCCACTTTTCCTGAATCTTATCAGAGATAGAAACGGCAGAAACCCCGGCAGAATATGCATCCAAAAATGTGGTGGTTACGGTAGAGAATACAATGATAAGAAGCCCTATCACACCAAATCCTGCTTTTAACATAATCTGGGCGATATCATACTCTCCGGTGAAAATAGCTGCACCCATACCAATCACATACATGAAAATGCTGACTACACTGTAAACCAATACACTGGTCAAGGTTGCTGCAAAAGGTTTCTCTGCTTCTCTGGTGTAATCACTGATGAGTGGTAACCAGGAAAGTGGCATTGCCACAGCAAGTTCTACGGCTGCACCAAAGGTCAGGCTTCCGTCGTCTACAATAGGAGCTGCCGAACCTGCACCAAAGAAAATCACCTTAAATAAAACTAAAGACAATACGAAAAGTGCTGTCATGGCCACTGTGTTTAACTTTCCAAGATTGGTAAGCCCCACTAAAATCCAGACAACAATCAATACGCCGATAACCAATGCCCAGACCCAGCGTCCGGTGTGCAAAATACCATCTGCTGCCAGTGCCCCGTCATAAATCATAATGGCGGTCCAGCCCACCAGCTGCAACACATTCAGCACCGCAAACAAAAGACTTCCCTTTTCACCAAAGCTCATCTTCACGGTTTCCATGGCACTTTTTCTCTCTTTTGCACCAATCATTCCTGCGGCGAACATCATCAGCCCACCAATCAGGTGTCCCAGCAAAATTGCTGCCAATGCCTTGGAAAAACCAAGGGGTGCGAAATAAGTTCCTGTCAAAATTTCAGCGATGGAAACACCAGCGCCAAACCAAATTAATCCGTTAGAAAAAACGGAGGTTCTCTTCTCATTCATGATTGTATTCTCCTTCAATTGCAAATGCGTGGTTCATAGGTCCGCTTCCTTTTCCCAAGTCGAGCATAGCTCCCAAAGCGCCGGAAATATAATTTTTTGCATACTTAACGGACGTTTTTAAATCATATCCCTTTGCCAAATTGGAAGCGATGGCAGAGGATAAAGTACATCCGGTTCCATGGGTGTTCGGGTTGTCAATTCTTTTTCCCTTAAACCAAACCGGCTCTTTTCCTTTTTCCATCAAAAGGTCATTGGCATCGTTTAACTGATGTCCTCCCTTTAGCAAAACCGCGCATCCCAGACTGTCACAAATGATCTGAGCCGCCTGTTCCATATCTGCTTCTGTCTTAATCTCCATATCGGATAACACCTGAGCCTCCGGGATATTTGGAGTAATGACAGTTGCAAGAGGCAATAATTTACTTTTCAATGTACTAATTGCATCCTCGCTAATCAGTCTTGCCCCGCTGGTTGCCACCATAACCGGGTCTACCACAATATTTTTTCCGTGGTATTCTTTGAGTTTTTCGGCAATGGTCTCAATCAGTTCACTGGACGAAACCATTCCTGTTTTGATAGCGTCTGGATGAATATCCGTAAAAATACTATCCAACTGCTCTGCCAAAAATTTTGGAGTTACCTCCATAATACTTGTTACGCCGGTAGTATTTTGGGCAGTAAGAGCCGTAATCGCACTCATGGCATACACCCTGTTTGCGGTCATAGTCTTAATATCTGCCTGGATTCCGGCGCCTCCGCTGGAATCACTTCCAGCGATTGTTAATGCTGTGTACATAACGTTGTTCTCCTTTGCATTAATTTTGTATAGCGACCTAAGGTGGTGCCCCCAATCTGCCGCTGTATTTATAGAAATATTTTTCCTATCAGATTTATCAGATGATGTCTTTCACTTTTCTCAAAAGACTTCTGGTCTCCTTTTCAATATCCTCACTGGCAAAGATGCCGCTTACCACAGCCACTCCTGCCATCTTTCTGCCCTTTAATTTCAATATGTTATCACTGTCAATGCCGCCGATTGCCACCACCGGAATCGCAACACTCTCACAGATTTCCTGTAGCAAAGATAACTCCATATTTTTTGCATCTTTTTTGGTGCTCGTCCCAAACACGGCTCCGCTTCCTAAATAATCAGCTCCGGCTGCCTCAGCCGCCTTCGCCTGCTCCACGGTTTTTGCTGTCACTCCCACAATCTTATCATAGCCAAGAATCTGTCTTACCTGCCGGGCACTCATATCATCCTGTCCAATGTGAACCCCATCCGCATCTACGTTCTTCGCCAACGCCACATTGTCGTTGATAATCAATGGAACACCAAACTCATGGCAAAGTTCCAATAATTCTCTTGCCTCTTTTTCAAAGGCAGCCTCATCCAGATTCTTTTCCCGGAGCTGAACCATAGTTGCTCCACCTTTCAGTGCCTTTTTCACCTGCCGGTATAGTGTCTCCTCCCCCAGCCAGCTTCTATCGGTTATTGCATATAATTTTAATTGGTCTTTTAACTCTGTTTTTTCCATTTTTCTATCTCTGTTACAATTTTTCTTGGTTGTACTACTCTTATTTGCCCCAACGTTTTTTCCAAGCGAAAGCGTGTCTGCAGAGAAATACAAAACAACATTCAAACCTATGGTACAAAAAACAGGAACCCCAAAGTATGAGATTCCTGCACTAAAAAAGCAATTCCATATCTCCCTACGTTGGCATTATCCAAATCAGGTTCTGGGTTAAAGCATCCGCTTACTCTCAGCCCGCTTATTCGAGCACCCCATTTTTATAGTCACTTTCCTGTCCGATTCACTTCCACAGAAAAGTTCATCTGTTTACAACACGATTCATTATAACCGTTTTTTACAGAATTGCAAGGAAAAGGCTACTGCTTTTCCCATTTTAACTTTTAATATTTCCACTGTTCTGCCTGAAGTTGCAACTCCATCATCTGTGCCTCTCCAGCATATGCCAGTTTCATTGACTGCCATTGTGAAATCCATACTGTAAAGATTGTCAACCATATATTAAAATAAATTTACGACGTACTTTTTAAATTATAAAACAGGGCAGATGTCAGAACGATGACAGCTCCCACCAAACTCATCGGGCCTATTTTTTCCCCATAGAAAATCGCTACCAGCGTGGGGTTTAAAATAGGCTCAATCATTGAAATCAGAGATGCTCCCACCGGCGGCACCTTGTCCAAGGCAATGTTTAAGAAAATATATGCCAGTCCAATCTGTATCACTCCCTGTAAAATTCCGGTGGAAATGTTCACCATTCCCCAATCTGTCTCCTGAAGATAAAACGGTATTCCCACCAGAAAATTTAATCCAAAGGAAAGAATCGCCGAGGACTCAAAATCAGAGCCCGGTATCCGCTTAATCAAAAATACCACTGCGTAGAAAAATCCGGAAATCAGTGCCAGTATGTTTCCCGCCATTCCCCCGGCAGATAAACTGTCCAGAAAGAAAAACATGATTCCCACAAAGGAAATCAGTCCTGAGCAAACTGAAACTTTATCCGGTTTCTTTTTTTCAAATGCCCATAACAATAGCATAATGTAAATAGGCAAAGTAAATTGAAGAACAATGGCATTTGCCGCCGTCGTCATTTTATTGGCCATTACAAAGGTCAACGACATCAGGCTGTTTGCCACAACGCCTATCAAAACCTTGCCATTTACTTTCAATGGGTGCTTGGTTGCAATCATATAAACCAGAAAAACAAAGACTGCAAAAAAAGACCGCACACCGTTAATGGTAAAAGACGACCAAGTATTTATTTTTATCAGAAGTCCTCCTGTGGCAAAACATACCGCAGACAGGACCGTACAAAGAATTCCTTTTTGCTGTGCTGTAAGTTTCATTTTAAATGTCTCTTCTAGTAAATTTTATAGTTATTTTTTTCCGTGTTCCTTTACATCATACAGAACCTTGTCCGCATCCTTGTAAATGGTATCCTCCGGATTTTCTCTGTCAAAAAAAGCTACACCGATACTCATAGTAACAACCGGAAGGTTGCCCTCAGGTTTTGCAAGGTTTTCCTTTAACTCCGTCAATCGCTCATCCACAAAACTTTTCTGACTTTCAGAGACATCCACCACAATATTAGCAAACTCGTCTCCGCCCACTCTGCAGACGTAATCGATTTCCCTGAATGTGGATTTTAACTGGTTTGCCACTCTCTTTATCACTTCATCCCCATAGAATGTCCATAGGTGTCGTTTACGTGCTTAAACTCGTCAATATCTGCAAGAAGTTTGTAATCAAATCATCTATGCAATAGTTTACATTGGTATAAACCCGAATCTTTGCTTTTTGATATTCGTCGTCGCTGACGATACTTCTGGCCAAATCCATTTTCTCCTGAGAGGACAAAGCCTGGTCTTCCGATGACAGCGTAACCTCTGCCACTTCCTTTGGCATAGCCGCCACCTGCATCTCCTGAGCGTCTGCCACCAGCCTCATGGCATAAAAGTCCTTGGACATCAGCACACCGGAGGCCTGATAGGCCGTCTCGATGTTTTTAATGGAATCTGTCTCCGGGAAAATATCTTTTAATTCTTCCACCGCATTCTCCCGGCTTCGGATGACATTTTTCTCCTGAAAATAGGAATCCAGATATATGTATTCATTTATTATACCACTCTTACGTTATTCCTTGGAAGATAAAAGTTAGACTATTGTTTATCATCAGCTTATTTTTTTCAGCTTTGGGAGTTGCCTTCACCAAACATGGTGAACTTGGGGTTTCCCCTATCTCCTCTGTGGCCAATGTGGTCAGCTATAAATGGACGACTATGTCCCTTGGCAACCTGTTAATTATATGGAATTGCCTGTTGATTCTGGGTCAGATTCTGATTTTGAGAAAAAATTTCCAGCCGATACAGTTTTTACAGATTCCTCTGTCCTTCCTGTTTGGCTGGTTCACAGATTTGGGTATGAAGATTGTAGATCCGATTCCGGTGAATTCCTATCCATTGCGACTGTTAATGATTGTCATCGGTGTAGTCGTACTGTCCTTCGGCGTGGCTTTGTCACTTTTCTTTTACCATTTTAAAATCGTGGGTACCAGAGAGGGTACATTGATTTCCGCTCTGTGCACCGGATTTATCGTAAAGTTTTTCACTGAAAAAATGGATGAACCAATGAATCGGGTGTTAGCAGATTAAAGTTTGTCTGCTGGTGTATCCTTTCTTTTTAAATTCAGAAAACAATACTTCCATTTTTATAGGAGTCACACATATCAGATGCATTGGAGATTCCAATTTCTTCAATGCGTCCAGTGGAATTCCTTTGTACTTTGTATGAGCATTGTACTCATCTGAAAAAGGTTCTATCATATCGGCTTTTCCTATAACCTGAATCCCCTTTAAATTATGAAATCCATCGTATTTTTCATAGATTGCCAGACAGACATTTTTGTTTTTCTCCAATCTGATGAATTTTTACCTTATGAAAAATATGCCTGTATCAGACACCTTAGACTTTTCCAGTCTTCCTCTGATGCCAACTCATTGGCTGAGTGCATGGCAAGCATAGGAACCCCTAAGTCTGCTCCCTGCCAAGGCAGATAAGATGTGGCAATAGGTCCTAAAGTCTGTCCTCCCGGCATACCGGAACGATTTACCTGAACCTGATAGGGAATCTGATGCTTCATACAAAGCTGCATCAAAACTGCAGTTCCCTGACTGTCAGAAATGTATCGCTGGCTGGCACTTGTCTTGATAACAGGGCCTTTACCCAACAACACTTCATTGGTGATATCCCCTTTGGATACATAATTGGGATGCAGTGCGTGGGCTCCGTCCACCGACAACAAAAATCCCCGAGTCATAATGCTACGCCACATATCCGGTGCAATCTGCAAAGCATCTGCCACCCGCTCCAAAAGTCGCGCCATCATAGCAGAATCCGCTCCCTGCTTGGACCGACTGCCAATCTCTTCATTGTCATAACAAACAGCCACGGAAATTCCATCCTCATTCTCACAGGATGCAATTCCTTCTACCAGTGCTGCTACCGATGCCAGATTGTCGATTCCCGGGCTAAGGAATAATTCCTCCTCCAGACCTACCTTTGTCACCTCATCGGTATTGTATAAAAACAAATCATAAGAAAGAATATCCTCCGGTTTTACCTGCAATTCCTTTGCCAGATACTCCTGTAAATATCCGTCCTTATTGCACTTTTCCTGCAGCATTCCAACAATCGGCTGCATTTCTGTCTGCATATCGTACTCACGGGTTCCCTTACTGGCTTCTCTGTCTAGATGAGGCGCCAAAGATGGAATTACAAACAAAGACCGACCGCTGTCAAAACTCACCACTTTTGGCTGATAAACATTATCACTGGCAAGGACCACCTTTCCCGCTAATCCCAATGGCCGGTCAAACCATGTGGACCGTATCATTCCTCCATAAGGCTCCACATTTGCCATAAGGTATCCTTTTGTCACATATTCCGGACTGCTCTTTAATTTAAAGCAGGGAAAATCTGTGTGGGCCATAGCCACCTTTACCAGAGGTTCGCCTGCGGCATCAAATGATTTATCTGTCAATCCGGTGGTTGCTCTTTCCGTAAAGTGTTTTCCTACCGTAAGAGCCACAAACATGGTGGGAAAGGGTTCAATGTAATATTTTCCGCCCGGTTCCATCGTGAACGCTCCCTGATAGCCGCAGGGTGTAAAACCTTTTTGCTCCAAATATTCTCTGGCGAATTCCACCACCTGAATGGGGCTTTTGCCCTTGTTTAATAAATCAAATAAAATGCTCATAGTTTTAACCTCTTGTTACGTTGTTCTTATATTATGTCCCAAAATAATTGGGATTTTTTATCTAATCTGGTTCAATAAACTTTCCAGTTTTTCAATATTTGCGCTGAGTTTAAATCCTTGTATTCCTGCTGAAGTTGCGACAAGGCACTTTCTCCCAATTGAAGGATTTCCGCTTGTGCTTGCATATGTTTTCCCCCTTTGCACAGTATATTTTTTCACAACAAATATTATAATTTCATCATAAAACTTATTTTTGCAATGTCAATACACCTTTCAACCGCCGACAACTCCTTAATATATGCTATAATAGGCGTGGTTTGAATGAGAATGATTTAAAATGATTTAGAACGATTTAATTACTTTAGTTCATTAAATTATATTCATATATTTTGTGGTAACCATTTGGGAGGACTTCTATGGAAAAACTATTATTATTTGGGATAAATGACAGTGACTACTGCCTGATTGAACGTATTGCATCTCGCTTGCAAATGCCTTGCGAGAGAATATCTCCTCTCTACTATCACTGTAGGCTGGAAGATATTGTATCCGGTAAATATAAAACCCTTCCGGCATCCGATACTAAAATTTCCCCTATGCTTACATCCAAACGTCTGTTGGTGATGTGTCATCTGTCTGACAAGCGAATGGATAAACTCCTGTTTGAACTGCGGCATGCACAGATTTCCCTGGATTACAAGGCCGTTTTAACACCAAGTAACAGTAGCTGGACCATTCCAAAACTTTTACTGGAAATGCATACAGAAAAAGAGGCCTATGCCAACAATGGAGCGAAGCCTCTTTCCTGAAATATTCTTTTTAAATCACAATTCCATTACAATGGTCAATTTCATGCTGAATGATTTGAGCCGTCCAACCGGAATATTTCCCATGTTGCTTTTTAAAATTTTGGTCAAGATAATCCACCTCAATCTCCTGATATCTCGTACACGGGCGAACCCCTTCTAAGGAAATACATCCTTCCTCTGTCCGGTATTCCCCGGACTTCTTCGTAATTACCGGATTAATCATAGGAAATTGAAAGGGTCCTGCCGCCACTACAATGATATTCTTTTTCACCCCTATCATATTTGCCGCCATACCGACGCAGTGGTCTAAGTTGGCTCTTAGTGTATCCAGCAAATCCGTCACCACCTGCTTGTCTGCCTCTATTGCGTCCACTGACTTCTTTGCCAGAAATAGCGGATCATGTACTACCTGTTTTACCATCGGTTCATCCTTTCCCAGTCTCGCAAAGAGCTACTGGCATTATTGCTCTTTTGTCGTTAGAATTTCACTACTTCCGGCTCATGCGTAAATGATGAGAATACAGCTGTTGCGTTTCTAAAATAGAACACCTCCGTATTTCCATCATCTGCAGAATACATCTTCTGTAATGAAGGATATGCGTCAAGCATAGACTGTCTAGCTTCCCTGCGGTCATCTTCTACCAGTTCACCTGCGACACGAAGCCACTCCCCATTCTTGAAAGCACAGATTTCTACCTTGGGATTAGCGTGAATCTGCTTTGAAACATCCTTAACCTTACCTGTCTGGATATAAAGTTTTCCCTCAAAAATATGGGCTGTGCCAAATGGTCTGACTCTTGGCTGCTCTCCTTCAACCGTTGCTAAATATGTAGTCCCCGGTTGTAAAATTCTATGAGGCGCATCAACCAATCCATCTATCTTTTCATCTTGAGAAAAACCGATTTTCTTTTCTTAATTCTTCTTCCAACCTATTCAATGCATCGTTCGTCTGTTTTTGCCGCATAGCTATCAATTTAAAACAGATAAGCATATACGGATTTTGAAGCCAATCATCCATAGAAACACCCCTATTATTCTAATCTTCTGTATCGTTGATATATCTATTATTTTCAGGATTAACATGTAAATCTTCAATCAAAATCTTTTTTAATATCTTAAAATGACACTTTTTTATTATATATTACAATATTTATCAACGAGTTTCTATTTTTTTGAAAAATATGTAAATATATTTGCTTCATCACACTATACCCCCACATCACTACTATTTCTTATTATCATCTCCCCATTAGTTCCAACTGCTTATATTTTGTGTGCACATGTTCATTGTTTATCTTCTACTATTTTAAGAGCAAAAATTTCGATGAAGCTTTTCTCCTTGAACAACCACAAATAATATTAATCATTCAATCTGGTGCAAACTCTTATGATTTATAAAACATTGATTCTACAAGTCTTTCGGCTACTACGAAATAAAATAAAAAGAGACTGTAAGATGAGAAATACTCGAACTCATCTTATGGTCTCTGATTTGTTTTACTATTCAAACTCCCTAACTTAATCCTTGTCTTAAACATTTTTGTTAAGGCGTTCTGTTATGATTTGACTCCATTTGGTTTCATCTGCACCAATCACATGTGCTGTATGAGCTAATGTTATCAAATTGTTATCAGTATTATGTTA
>JALELK010000013.1 GCA_022768745.1 Lachnospiraceae bacterium | reverse complement strand
CAGCAGTATCTGCCGGATTCCTTAGTGGGAAGTACATTTTATGAGCCTACGGACATTGGGTATGAGAAAAATGTGGCAGAACATATGAAGCGTCTGAGAGAAGAGGCAGAGAAATCCTAACTATTTGAAAAGTTAACCCGGAGTAAAAAGATACAATTTTACTATAAATAAAAGAAGTAACAGGAGGAAATATCGTGCAAGCATACGCATCTATGACAAAGGAACAATTACAGGAGGAGGAAGCTAAGCTTCGCCGGATTTACAAGGAGTATCAGGACAAAGGCTTGAAATTGGATATGTCCAGAGGAAAGCCATCTGCAGAGCAGTTGGATTTGACAATGGATTTGTTAAACGCTGTGGACAAGGAAACCGTAATGTCAGCAGAGAATGGTCTCGATGTGAGAAACTATGGTGGACTTGACGGAATCCCGGAGGCAAAGCGTTTGCTGGCAGGTATGATGGACGCAAAGCCGGAGCAGGTGATTGTGTGCGGAAATTCCAGCTTAAATATTATGTATGATACTGTGGCAAGAGGAATGATTTTCGGATATCTGGGAGAGACGCCATGGTGCAAGTTGGACAAGGTAAAGTTCCTTTGCCCGGTTCCTGGATATGACAGACATTTTGCAGTGACCGAACATTTTGGTATTGAGATGATTAATGTGCCTATGTCAGAAGACGGCCCGGATATGGATATGGTAGAGGACTTGGTGTCAGAGGATGACGCCATCAAAGGTATTTGGTGTGTGCCAAAATATTCAAATCCTCAGGGTGTGGTTTATTCTGATGAGACTGTCCGCCGTATGGCAAATTTGAAGCCGGCAGCCAAGGACTTCAGAATTTTCTGGGATAATGCTTATGCTGTCCATCACCTCTATGGAGCAGAAAACGGACAGATTTTAAATATTTTAGAGGAATGTGAAAAAGCAGGAAATCCGGATATGGTATTTGAGTTTGCATCCACATCCAAGGTTTCTTTCGCCGGTGGCGGAATTGCTGGATTTGCCGCATCACCTGCAAACCTGGCAGATGCCAAGAAATCCATGACCATTCAGACCATCGGATACGATAAAGTAAACCAGTTGCGTCATGCAAAGTATTTCAAAGACTTCGACGGTATTATGAAACATATGGAAAAGCATGCCGCACTTCTTCGTCCAAGATTTGAACTGGTTTTAAACACTTTGGAAAAAGAATTGAGCGGATTGGATGCCGGAACATGGATTTCACCAAAGGGTGGATACTTTATCACCTTTGAGGCGGTAGAGGGTTGTGCCACAAGAATTGTGGAACTGGCAAAGCAGGCAGGAGTTGTGTTGACACCGGCAGGAGCGCCATATCCTTACGGTAAGGATCCGAAGGATTCCATCATCCGTATTGCACCGTCATATCCGACATTAGAGGATTTGGGACTGGCAGCAGAAGTGTTTACAGTTTGTGTAAAACTGGCAACCGTTGAAAAGTATTTGGAGAAATAATATGAATAAGATTGTTGGATTTATTGGTGGCGGCAATATGGCCAGAGCCATCATAGGCGGGATTTTAAATGCAGAGCTAATCAGCAAAGAAAACATCATTGCCTCAGCGAGAAGTCAGGAGACGGTGGATTATCTGGAGGAGACCTATAGCATTCAGGCTACCACCAATAACAGTGCTGTTGCCAAGGTGGCAGATATTTTATTTCTGGCGGTAAAGCCCAATATGTTTTCTTCTGTGATTCCGGAAATCAAGGACTGCAAAAAAGAGGGACAGGTTATTGTTTCCATTGCAGCAGGACAGACCATCGGGGCCATTGAAGAGGCATATGGAACAGAAATCAAGCTGGTTCGGGCTATGCCAAACACACCGGCACTGGTGGGAGAGGCCATGAGTGCTCTCTGTCTGAATCAAAACGTGTCTTCAGAAGAGGCAGACGAAGTGTTATCCATTTTTGAAAGTTTTGGCAAAGCAGAGATTGTACCGGAGTCCATGATGGATGCAGTGATTGGTGTCAGCGGTTCGTCTCCGGCTTACGTGTATATGTTTATTGAAGCTATGGCAGATGCGGCTGTGGCAGACGGAATGCCAAGAGCCCAGGCGTACAAGTTTGCGGCACAATCAGTTTTAGGCTCGGCGAAAATGGTACTGGAGACAGGAAAACATCCGGGAGAGTTGAAGGATGCAGTGTGCTCACCTGGAGGAACCACCATTGAGGCAGTTGCAAAACTGGAGGAGACGGGATTCCGCCAGTCAGTGATTTCATCTCAGCGGGCATGCGTAGAAAAATCAAAAGAGATGAGCAAAAAATAAGTTCACCTTATATTATAGGACGCTTAATCCTTAAAGGGTTAGGCGTCTTTTTTTTCCTCTATTTAAACAAGGTGTACTCAGGCTTTTGGGGGCAGGGACAGCACCGGGGGCTTCTTAAGGGGGGCGGGGACAGGCGGATTCTCCGGGAGAAAAAGTCGGAGTGACTTCGCAGTGTCTCTTAAAGGAAAATTTCTTTTTTATAAACTGTCTTTGCACAGCTTCGACTTACCGCCAAGGATGTGTCCGTCTGTGACAGATATTTAAGCACCCGCTACATAAGAGATTCTAGGAACTTGGTGTTATGGATAAAACTGTTTCTCGGCACCGGCATAAACGCACCGTCCTGGTGCGGTTATGCCTCTCGGGTACATCCCTGTACCCTCGTTGCCGGATAAATCCAAGTTCCAAGAATCTCTAATTTGCTCTGCAATCATATCTGTCAGCAGACGAACATCATCCTGCGGTTGTCGAACTTTGCAAAGACCGTTTTTATCACCGAAAAAAATTTCCCTTTCTAGAGACACGCGAAAGGAAGCAACCTTTTTCTCCCGGAAAATCTGCCTGTCCCCGCCCCCTTTAAGAAGCCCCCCGGTGCTGTCGTCCCTGCCACCCGAAAGCCTGAGTATTATTGGAGATAGAGGGTAAAAAAAGACGGAACCCATAGGGGTCCCGCCTAAGGATAAGTATGTATGATTAATTTTAGAAGTCTGTCAAATCAGCGGCACGTCTTTCCAGGAAGGCTGTCATACCCTCTGTCTTGTCGTGGGTTGAGCAAGCAACACCAAAGAGGTTTGCTTCCATCTCAACGGCATTCTTGATGTCCATGTCATAACCGTTGTTAATAGCTGCCTTGGCAACAGAAATAGCGTAGCTTCCCTTGCTGCAAATCTTCTTTGCCATAGCTTTTGCAGTATCCATTAATTCTTCTTTTGCAACCACCTTGTTTACCAGTCCGATGCGGTAAGCTTCAGCGGCATCAATGCTGTCGCAGGTGAAAATCATTTCTTTTGCACGACCCATACCTACAAGTCTTGCCAAACGCTGTGTTCCGCCAAATCCTGGGATGATACCAAGACCGGTTTCAGGCTGACCAAAACTTGCATTTTCAGATGCGATACGAATGTCACACGCCATAGCGATTTCACAGCCACCACCTAAAGCGAATCCGTTGACTGCGGCGATGGTTACCTGACGCATATTCATCAATTTAAAGAAAGGAACAGATGCCTTCATACCGAATTTTCTTGCCTCAGCGGCTGTAAAGTTCACCATCTCAGCGATATCAGCTCCTGCTACAAAGGACTTGAATGCGTTGTCCTTTTTGTCAGGACCGCCGGTAAGGATAACCACCTTGATGTCATCTCTGGCTTCAATCTCGGTCAAAGCCACGTTAAGCTCATCCAATGTCTCGCTGTTTAAAGCGTTTAAAGCTGCGGGACGGCTAATGCTAAGTACAGCAATTTCGTCTGCAACTTCCAATTTTAAATTGTTAAATTCTCCCATAATACGTACCTCCTAAAAAGTTTGACCACACTTTTTACAGTGGCGTCCAATTAACATTGACATTACTATACTACTTTGATAAATTTTTGTCAATCTTTTACAGGACGATTTTGAAGAAAAAATGAGGTAAATTTATAAAGAAATTATTAAGAATAAATGAAAGATTTTGGAAATACGTTTTTTCTGCCAAGTTTATGATAAAATGAGGTGACAAAACAAAAAGGATTGTATTTATGATGGAAGAATTTGATCTGGGACAGTTGGTGGAACCGGCGTTGCAGTGGTATAAAAAGAATAAGAGAACCCTCCCCTGGAGAATGGACCAAAACCCTTATAAAATTTGGGTTTCAGAGATTATGCTTCAGCAGACCAGGGTGGAGGCGGTAATTCCCTACTTTGAGAGATTTATGAAGGAACTGCCCACCATAGAAACTCTGGCGGAGTGTCCGGAGGACAAACTGTTAAAGCTTTGGGAAGGCCTGGGGTATTATAACCGGGTGCGAAATATGCAAAAGGCTGCCCAGGTGATTGTGGAGACCTACGGTGGACAGATGCCGGATTCTTATGAAGAAATTCTTACTTTGCCCGGCATCGGACCATACACAGCCGGAGCTATAGCATCCATTTCTTTTGGACAGCCGGTTCCAGCGGTGGACGGAAATGTACTGCGAATATTGGCAAGGGCTACAGAGGATGAGGCGGACATTGCAAAGGAATCCACGAAAAAGAAGGTTACGGCAGCATTATCAGAAGTGATGCCAAAGGAGACGGGAGCCTTTAATCAGGCGCTGATGGAAATTGGTGCTCTGGTTTGCATTCCCAATGGAACACCCCATTGTGAATCCTGCCCTTGGATGAAGTTTTGTAGGGCACATCAAAACAAAAGCTATGACCGTTTGCCGGTAAAAGCACCGAAAAAGCCCAGACGGATTCAGGAAAAAACCGTATTTGTGATTCGGGACGGAGAAAAAATATTGATAGGAAAACGCCCGGCAAAGGGATTGTTGGCGGGGCTTTATGAACTCCCGAATCAGGATGGCTATATGACAAAACAGCAGGTTCTTGATTTTGTGACAGAGCAGGGGTTGGATGCTTTACATATACAGGAACTTCCGGAGGCGAAACACATTTTTTCCCATATCGAATGGCATATGAAAGGTTATATGATAAGGGTGGCTGATGTGGAGAGTTTCCATAATCATCACAGTAAGGAAGACTCCCAATACCTTTTGGTGGAGGTGGATGAAATACAAAATCGATATGCAATTCCATCTGCCTTCGAGGCTTACGTTTCCAGGGTAAATCTTTCTTTGGGAATAAAAAAGTCTTCCTAAAAACTGAGGTTGCGTGTATAATGAATGGGGCGGAAAAATGCCCGGATAAAGGAGAATAAAATGAAAATAGTTTCTTTTGTAATACCTTGTTATAATTCAGCAGAGTATATGGATAAATGTGTAGAATCTCTTCTTCCCGGTGGAGAGGATGTGGAGATTATTATTGTAGATGACGGATCTGTGGATAACACCCTGGAGATTGCCAATGGATATGTGGAAAAGTACCCCACCATTGTAAAAGCGGTACATAAGGAGAATGGTGGACATGGAGATGCAGTAAACACAGGATTAAAAAATGCCACCGGTTTGTATTTTAAGGTGGTGGACAGTGATGACTGGGTAGATGGGGAAGCCTATGAGAAAGTACTGGAAACTTTAAAAAGGCTGGTTGCTGAGGGTAACTGTGTGGATATGCTGCTCACCAACTATGTTTATGAAAAGGTATATGAAAACAAGCAGAGACGTATGATGTATTCCTTCCTGTTTGAGTCGGACAAGGTAATGACCTGGGCGGATATGAAACGGAACTGCAAGGGATTTTCCATTTTGATGCATTCGGTTACCTACCGGACAGAACTGCTCCGGGAGTGCAAGCTGGATCTGCCAAAGCACACCTTCTATGTGGATAATCTTTTTGTATACGAGCCATTGCCGTATGTGAAGACTCTATATTATTTGAATGTGGACTTTTACCGCTATTTCATTGGCAGAGATGGCCAGTCGGTGGCTGAGCAGATTATGATAAAGCGTATTGACCAGCAGCTTTTGGTTAATTATCGCCTGGTTGACGCATACGATGTATGGAGTATAGAGGAGGAACATCTGCGGGAATATATGCTTTCCTTCCTGGAGACGATTACGGTGGTTTCCACCTCTCTTGCTTATGTGTCAAAAGATCCGGAGAACTTAGAAAAGGTAAAGAAACTCTGGAATTACATAAAGGAAAAAGACAGTCGGACCTATCACCATCTGCGGTGGGGCGTTTTGGGAAATGCTATGAACCTTCCGGGACATCTGGGAAGATATCTGTCTGTAAAAGCGTATAAGATTTCGCAGAAATTTATGGGATTTAATTAAAATGGAAGAAACGAAAAAGAAAAACATCCTGTCCTGGGGGTGTGCGATAGCCGGAGTTTTGTCTTTGCCATTTGCCTGTTATTGGTATGTGGGATTGATTTTGGCGGTTGTCAGCATAGCCCTGGGAGTGATTGTGACGAGACGATATGAGAGAAATCGAATGGTGACGGTAGGGTGGATATGTGCCGGATGTTATCTGGCATTTTTTCTTATCCTTGCTATTTTTCTTGGAATTTATTACAATATCATCAATTTACATAAATAATTTTTGAAATTTGGGAATAAGAATGGTAGGACATAGGAGGTATATAAGATGAATGACGATATGTTTCAGAATGAGGAAGAGGAAGAACTTTTTACAGGTCATCAGAATGTGACAGAAGAGAATAACCCATACGGAAGCCAGAGTACAAATACACAGGAGCAAAACCCATATGGAAGCCAGAGCGAAAATGCTCAGGAGCAGAATCCATACGAAAATCAGAATGCTTATAACCAGGAGCAGAATCCATATGGCAACGGACCGAAGTATGGTGCTACAGGAAAGAAGCTTAGCATCGGGCTGGGAATTGCCTCTATGGTTTTGGGTATTGTGTCTCTTTTATGCTTCTGTAGCGGACTAAATATCATTACGGGTATTATCGCCATTGTTTTGGGTATCGTTCAGATTGTAACCTGTGAGAAAAAAGGGATGGCCATTGCGGGAATCGTTACAGCTGCAATTTCCATTGCACTGTGTATTGGTTGTTATGCATACATTTTCTCCAACAGTCATTTCGTTCGTATGATTGAAAATGAGATGATGAACGAATTTAACTCAGATGATATTCAGGACTTTATCCAGAAGTATCAGAATGGAGATGACTTCGAGTACTATATAGATGACGGTGGTCGCAGTAACGATACACAGGGCAACGGAGAGAATATTCTGTAAAAAAACATTGACATAAAAAATATATCGTGCTACTATGACTTTAACATAGTAAAACATTAAACCGATGAAGGAGAGGAGTACCTCTTTATGATGTCTTACAGAGAGTTGCGGCTGGTGGGATGCAACAGACTGGTAATTTGGGAATGGACTCCTGAGGGTGTGGGTGAAAGGCAGAATAGCTGCTGAGTATTTCGCAACGTGTTGGCATACGTCAGTTGTCGTGGATATGCAGGTATCCAGCTAAGTGCATAGGGTCGTTCCTATGAATGCAAGGTGGCACCGCGGATTTGAAATTTGTTGATTCGTCCTTGATAGAAATTATTTTCTATCAAGGACTTTTTTTATTGAAAAATCCTCTGATTTTATTGTGCCCGCTCTTGGTTATGTCACCCACAGAAGTTTTCATCTTTGCACTATGTGATGTGGGCGCAAACACAAAGCGCGGGCACAGTATTGTTCAGCACCCCGCATAAGGCAGACACGAAACCCTTCAAAAGGTGTTCTGTGTCCAGAGGTACCATATAAGTTCCTGTCGAAACTTGAACGGACATAAATTATAAGAAAAGGGAATGCGCCCTTTCTTACAAATTTACAATTCTGACTAGTGAGTGTCACCGGAAAGCCTGTGCCGGACCGGTTGCTCCCGAATAGTTTCGCAAACGCCTGAGATGAAAAATAGAAAAAGGAGAAGAGAGATGATTAAAGAAGCAATTGTAAAAATCGTAAACAAGGGAGACCTTTCCTATGATGAGGCTTACGCCGTAATGAATGAGATTATGAGTGGAGAAACCACACCGACACAAAATGCAGCCTTTCTGGCGGCTCTTTCTACAAAGAGCACAAAGGCGGAAACAACAGAAGAAATTGCAGGGTGTGCAGCAGCAATGAGAGATCACGCCACCAAGGTTGAGACAGGGATGGATGTGTTTGAAATTGTGGGAACCGGCGGAGACAACGCTATGAGTTTTAATATTTCCACTACGGCAGCTTTGGTTGCAGCAGCCGGGGGAATGAAGGTGGCAAAACACGGAAACCGTGCGGCATCTTCCCTTTGCGGAACAGCGGATTGTTTAGAAGCATTAGGGGTGAACATTCAACAGGGCCCGGAAAAATGTGTGGAACTCTTAGATAAGGTGGGAATGTGCTTTTTCTTTGCACAAAAGTATCATTCCTCTATGAAGTATGTGGGACCTATTCGTAAGGAACTGGGATTTAGAACAGTGTTTAATATTTTAGGACCCTTGACAAATCCAGGCTCGCCGAAGATGCAGTTGTTGGGTGTATATGATGAATACCTGGTAGAGCCCTTGGCACAGGTGTTAATCAGCCTGGGCGTAGAGCGGGGAATGGTGGTATACGGACAGGATAAGCTGGATGAAATTTCCATGAGTGCCCCTACCAAGATATGCGAATTTAAGGATGGATGGTTTAAATCCTACGTAATACAACCGGAGGATTTCGGCTTTGAAAAGTGTACCAAGGATGATTTGAAGGGGGGGACTCCCCAGGAGAATGCAGAAATCACAAGAAGCATCCTACAGGGAGAAAAGGGACCGAAAAGAAATGCGGTATTGATGAATGCCGGGGCGGCACTCTGCATTGGAGGGAAGGCTGACAGCATAAAAGAGGGTATTGAACTGGCGGCAGAATTGATTGATTCCGGCAAGGCGATGGAAACACTGGAGAAGTTTATTGAAGTCAGCAATAAAAAGTAGGAGATGGATATGACAATTCTTGATGAACTGGCAGAATACGCAAAGGAAAGAGTACAGGTGGCAAAGGAACAGACAAGGGAAGCGGAGATGAAACGACTGGCTATGGAACTTCCTAAAGGGGATTTCTCCTTTGAGAAGGCTATACGAAAAAGGGGTATGTCTTTTATCTGTGAATGTAAAAAGGCATCTCCTTCAAAAGGCGTGATTGCTCGGGAATTTCCTTATCTGGAAATCGCCAAACAGTATGAAGAGGCCGGGGCGGATGCCATATCCGTTCTGACGGAACCAAAGTGGTTTTTGGGAAAAGACAGTTATTTGGAAGAGATAGCAAAAACAGTGACGACTCCCTGCATTCGAAAAGATTTCACTGTGGATTCCTACATGATTTATCAGGCAAAAGGACTTGGGGCAGCAGCGGTGCTTCTCATTTGTTCTATTTTAAGTCCTATGCAACTTCAAGAATATCTGGGAATTTGCGAGGAACTTGGGATGAGTGCTCTGGTGGAAGCTCACAATGAGGCAGAGGTGGAGATGGCACTGGAATGCGATGCAAAAATCATTGGGGTAAACAATCGGAATTTAAAGGATTTTTCTGTGGATACCGGAAATAGCAGACGACTTCGCACTATGATTCCACCGGAGGTTTTATTTGTTTCAGAGAGCGGCGTTCAGTGTCGGAGAGATATTGAAATTTTGGAAGAAATCGGTGTGGATGGAGTGCTGATTGGGGAGACACTAATGCGGGCAGAAAATAAAAAAAAGAAGCTGGATGAACTGAGAGGAATCAAGAAATGACGGCGGTTAAATTGTGTGGGCTGACAAAGGAAAGGGATATTCTGGTGGCAAATCGTTTAAAACCGGAGTATATCGGATTTGTTTTTTGGAAAAAAAGCCGACGATATGTTGAACCGGAGCAGGCACAAAAACTAAAAGCCCGGTTGGATAGAGACATAAAGGCGGTTGGAGTATTTGTGGACGCCCCCATAGAGCAGGTGGAAGAACTGTTTTCCCAAAAGATTATAGATATGGCCCAGTTACACGGAAATGAAGATGAGATGTATATCAGCAGCTTGCAACAGAAAGGGATTCCTGTAATCAAGGCCTGTAGGGTAACGGCTCAGGGAATGGATGAAGAGATTCTGAAGTCCAAAGCAGAGTTTATACTTTTTGATCCCGGAAAGGGAGAGGGAAGGACATTTGGCTGGGATTGCATAAAGGCGGTGAAGCGCCCCTATTTTCTGGCAGGAGGACTCACCCCAGAAAATGTGGGAAAGGCAATTGAGTTCCTGCATCCCTATGCAGTAGATGTAAGCTCAGGTATTGAGACCAACAGGGAAAAAGATGAGACGAAGATGGCAGC
>JALELK010000085.1 GCA_022768745.1 Lachnospiraceae bacterium | reverse complement strand
CATTCAAAAGAATGTGATCCGGTTGAGATAAAAAAACAGATTGCAGCCTTAGAATCCAGAATGCGACGTATCGGAGATAGGTACGAAGACGGGGACATTTCCAGGGACGAATACAAAAACAAGCGATACGAAATCACTCACCGGATTAACACCCTTCGTTCCCTTATCGCCAAGAGTCCCACACCAATCCATCTCGACAATGACTGGATGACTGTATACCAAGGACTCGATGCAGAACACAAGCGTCAATTCTGGCGTTCTATCATAGAGCGAATTGAGGTTCCTACGGAGAATAGTTATAATGTCAAAATACATTTTTGTTAGGTACGTTTACTTCGTCAACAACACCGGTGACCGGTAACCCGAAAATGGACTGGAACCGCTCCACGGAATTTTGCGTCAGCGGACCATAGATTCCGTCCACATTCAACTTAGGAATAGCAGGAAAATCATTGGCAATTCCATTTAACTGCTCCTGCAACTGCCTCACCTTACTGCCGGAGGAACCCAAAGACAATTCTCCCGCCCAGGATATGGGAACACCGCTAATCTCTTCTGCAGTGTTGATAAAAATGCTGCTTCCATAATAATAACGAAGAATCTCAATGGTCCTCAATCCCTGGTCTGCCAGTGACTTTGACCCCCACTGACTCAACCAGTTGGGACAAGTGACATTTCTTCCATCGCAGTACTGGGTCAAAATCGGCTGTCTCACATTGGGTCTGGACAAGAAATTTGTATTCATCTCATCCACAATCTGGGAAATGGATTCAAAAATGGTTCTTCCGTAGGACCATTTCTGATCGTATACGGTGGAAGAAGTGATGGTAAAATCATACCCCTTTCCCCTGTACCATTCTGTGTACACTCTGTTTAAGGTAAAAGACATAATTGCCAACACATTTGCCCGAATGGCTGCATCCGGCCAAGTGGCGTAAATTTCACTGGAGGCCACATTTTTTATATAGTCAGGATATCTGACATAATAGTCCTTAGCTCTGGAATCCGAAGGCACACCATCGTGTACCACAATAAATTCCGGTATCACCACCCGGCTGAGAACAATCTCTCCGGTCTCCGTGACAGGTTTGATTTCCGCCTCCCATATTTTAGGGGCGCTGGGGACAAAAAGCGTATTTCCCGGAACCACCAACTCCTCTGTATTTTCATTTGGCACAGGAGCCGATAACGGTAAAGGTTGCAGGGCTAACTCTCCCGGCAAAATCTCCGTATCGATTAGGTTTAGAGGCTCGTACCCCTCCGCCTCTACTGTAATGTTGTAATTGCTGTAAGGTTGCCCTTCTCCGGGCTCCATACTGAATTCCAACGGCGGCGACTCCAATCTCACCGTGGGAACCTGCCCCGCCTCATCAGTAGTAAAACTGCGAATCAGTCGTCCATTGATAGAATTGTAAATTGAAACTACGGCTCCCGGTACTGTGCGCCTGGTAGCCCCATCGTACACTTCAACCGACAATTCACCGGAAGATACAAAACCGCCCGCAGACGAGATATTGGCATCCATAAACTACCCTCAGTATTTTTCACCTTTACTTTATGCAAGTCACCTGATATGTGTGAATTTTCATTTAGCTACGGGCTTCCAGCACAATTTTCACCTGCTCCATTGTGTCCTTAAAACTGTCTCTGGCTTCATAATACAAGGGCAAGATTTTTTCCATCTCGTAAGGGGGATTTCTCAGCTCCTCTGTCAAAGGAACCATTGCCTCTGACAAATAAAGAAGCCCCATATTGGCACTGCCTCCTTTTAGGGAGTGAGCCAGACGAAATGCCTCCTGATAATTTTCTTGTTCCAACATTTCCTCAATGATATCAATGTCCGGTTTCTCAGAAAATTTTTCCAACAACTGAAAATAAAAATCCTCGTCATTCACAAACCGCTCCAGGGTCTCTTCATAATCCATCCCTAAAGATTCCAAAATATCCAACTGAATTCTTTCCATATTTTCCTTTCAAAAAAAGCCAGACCAAAGACTCCGTTGCAATATGAGAGTCTCCGTCCGGCTTTCGTAATAAAACGTTATTCTCTTATGCCAATGCTGCTGTGATAATTGCCATAGAATATACTTCAGCTGCATTACATCCTCTGGACAAGTCGTTTACTGGAGCATTTAATCCCAACAAAATTGGTCCGTATGCTTCAAAGTTACCTAGTCTCTGTGCAATCTTGTATCCAATGTTTCCTGCGTTGATGTCAGGGAACACAAATGTGTTCGCATGTCCTGCAACCTGAGAATCCTTGCACTTTGTACGAGCAACACGTGGTGAAACAGCTGCGTCAAACTGAATCTCACCCTCGATTGGAAGGTTAGGATATTTTTCTTTTGCCTTTGCTGCTGCGTTGCGCATCTTGTCCACATCCTCGCCCTTGCCGGAACCAAGAGTAGAGTAGCTAAGGAATGCAACCTGTGGGTCGATACCGAAAATTCTCGCACACTCTGCAGTCTCTCCTACAATCTCAACCAACTCATCTTCGTTTGGCTTGATATTGATTGCACAGTCAGCCATAGCCAACACTTCATTTTCACCGGTAGCTGAAGGACGTACCAAAATAAAGCAAGAAGAAACGATGCTGTTTCCCGGCTTTGTCTTAATCAACTGTAAAGCAGGTCTTACAGTATCTGCTGTTGAATATGTAGCTCCTCCCAAAAGTGAATCAGCAACACCCATTTTTACCAACATAGTACCAAAGTAGTTTGCCTGAGAAAGTGTCTGTCTAGCCTGCTCAGGTGTAACGCCCTTGCTCTTACGCAATTCGCAGAACATCTCTACCATCTCATCCATTCTGTCGTAATTTTCAGGATCGATAATCTGAGCACCACGAATATTGAAACCGCTCTTTTCTGCCTCTGCCTCAATCTCGTCAGGCTTACCGATCAAAATCGGATGCAAGAAGTTGCTGGCAAGAAGTCTGGAAGATGCCTCCAAAATACGAGGATCTGTTCCCTCTGTAAAAACAATCTTCTTAGGGTCTTTCTTTAAAATATCAATTAATTGTCCAAATCCAAACATTTTTCGTTTCCTTTCTACAATGTTCTTTCTTATTTTCCAACTGTTATTATAACAACCTATTCCTCATTTGGGAATAAAAAAAGTGTTTTTTCTAAAAAACACGATTTTATTTTTATATCGTGTATAATTAAAGACATTATGGAGAAAGATAGGAGAACACAAATGAAAACGAAAAAGATTATTTTCACAGCACTTTTTGCTGCACTTACCTGTGTGGCAACTATGATTATCAAGTTGCCTACCCCAACTATGGGATACATTCATCCGGGAGATGCCGTTGTACTTTTGTCCGGTCTGCTTTTAGGTCCTGTTTACGGCGGACTTGCCGCTGGTATCGGCTCTATGTTTGCTGACCTTTTCAGCGGATATTTGGCTTATGCCCCTGCTACTTTCATTATCAAATGTTTCACAGCAGTCATTGCCTACTGCATTGCAAAACAATTGAAAAAAATCTTCTCCGATTTGCCAACTGTAATTTTGGCAGGAATTGTTGGCGAATCTTTCATGGTTGTGGGCTATTTCGTATTTGAAATTTTTATGCTGGCACTTTCCACCAGTTCCAAATTAACTGCCGCCAGCCTAACTTCCGGCATTGTTGCCTCTGCCAGCGGAATTCCTTTTAATATTGTACAGGGTATCTTTGGTGTCATCATCGCAACAATTCTATATCCTATATTGAAGCGTATTTTAAAACAAACAGAAGGAGGCATCCAATGACACTACCTTTGGATCCGGTTATGCTTTTAAGTGTAGTCAACACAAATCTCAGAGACCGCTACGACTCCCTTGAGAAATTTTGTCAGGAGGAATCCGTAGACATGGAGGACTTAAAGAAACGTCTGGCTACCATAGATTACTACTACGAAGAAGATACAAATCAGTTTCGGTAACCATTAGGGACGGATACCTATGGCTCGTTGGTCTGGCACCAATGGCTCCTAGGTCTGTCCCTATTGGACCAGATGAATGAAATAGCAGGCTTTCCGGCTGGGCTTTATCGCTCGGACCGGGGGACCTGCTTTTTATTATGTCAAAATCTTTACGTATCTCTAGAATACAGATTTTGTTTTCTTTATTAAAACTGTCTTTTCAAGGTTCGACAATCGCTGGGATGATGTTCGTCTGTGGCAGATATGATTGCAGAGCAAGTTAGAGATTCTTAGAGCTTGGTATTTTATCAGGTACGAGGGTACAAGGATGTACCCGAGAGGCATAACCGCACCCGGATGGTGCTTTTATGCCGGTACCGTAAATTTCATATACGTAAAGTACTAAACTCTTAGAATCTCTTATGAAGCGGGTGCTTAAATATCTGTCACAGCCGGACACATCCTTAGCGAAAAGTCGAAGCCGTGAAAGAGACAGTTTCCTTCAAACAAAATCTGTATTAAGAGATACTGTAAATTTTCTCCAAATAAGAAAAAGCAGGTCCCCCGGTCCGAGCGATAAAACCCAGCCGAAAAAGCCTGCTTATAAGTTAAAGTGGTCCATTGGGGACAGACCTAGGAGCCACTGGTGCCAGACCAACGAGCCATAGGTATCCGTCCCTAATGGTTACCGGTATTTTCTGATTGCCTCTTTTACTCTTTCCTTGTCAAAAGGCTTGACGATAAAGTCCTTTGCACCTGACTGAATAGCCAAAAATACAAACTCTTGCTGTCCCATAGAAGAACAAATAATAATTTTTGCCTCAGGATCATAGTCGATAATTTTCTTTGTGCACTCAATCCCGTCCATCCTGGGCATTGTGATGTCCATTGTCACCAAATCCGGTTTTAAAATTTTGTATTTTTCCAAAGCTTCTACACCGTCTGAGGCCTCACCCACGATTTCGTGATTGTCTTCTTCTAAAATCCTGATTAATGCCATTCTCACAAAATAGGCATCGTCAACCACCAATATCCTCATGTCACTATCCTCTACAATCAAATCACTAAAAAATTAAGCTTCGTCGATTGCTTTTCCTATGTCGTGTCTCATATATTTGTTCTTGAAAGAAATCCAATCTGTGGCAGCATAAGCCTTGGCTCTGGCATCTTTCAAATCCGTACCCTTGGCAGTTACCCCAAGAACACGCCCCCCGTTTGTCACAATCTTTCCTGCTTCATTTAATGCGGTTCCTGCATGGAAGCAGAAATAATTTTCATTGTCGAACTTATCAAATCCTGATATCTCGAATCCCTTTTCGTAGGATACCGGATATCCGTCAGATGCAAGGACTACACATACAGCCGCATTGTCCTCAAACTCCAGCTGAATCTGATCCAATGTTCCGTCAACACAGGCCTCCATCACATCGATAATGTCATTTTTCATTCGCGGAAGTACCACCTGGGCCTCAGGATCTCCAAATCTGGCATTATACTCCAAAACCTTTGGTCCATCCTCTGTCAGCATCAAACCGAAGAAAATGACGCCCTTAAACTCTCTTCCCTCTGCTGCCATAGCATCCACTGTGGCCTGATAGATATATTTTTTACAGAACTCATCCACTTCCTTGGTGTAGAACGGACTTGGTGAAAATGTTCCCATTCCTCCGGTATTTAAGCCGGTATCCCCGTCCCCTGCACGTTTGTGGTCCTGTGCACTGCTCATAATCTGAATGGTCTTTCCATCTACAAAGGACAAAACAGACACTTCACGACCGGTCATAAACTCCTCGATAACCATAGTGTTTCCTGCATCTCCAAACTTCTTGTCCTGCATAATGGTGGCAACACCTTCAATGGCTTCTTCCTTGGTATTGCAAATCAAAACTCCCTTGCCTAAGGCCAATCCGTCGGCCTTTAACACGATAGGCATCTTGGCTGTCTCGATGTACTCCAAAGCTTTCTGCGGATCTGTGAAATTTTCATATCCTGCTGTAGGAATATTGTACTTCTTCATCAAATCCTTTGAAAATGCCTTGCTTCCCTCCAGGATAGCTGCATTTTTTCTCGGTCCGAAGACCTTTAATCCCTCTGCCTCAAAAACATCAACGATTCCTCCCACCAATGGGTCATCCATTCCTACAATGGTAAAATCAATTTCCTTTTCCTTGGCAAAAGAAACCAGTTTATCAAATTCCATTGCACCGATTGGTACGCACTCTGCAATCTGACCGATGCCTGCATTTCCCGGTGCACAATATATCTTTTCTACTTTTGAGCTCTTTGCCACACTCATACAGATGGCATGCTCACGTCCACCGCTTCCAACAACTAAAACCTTCATTTTTGCCTCCTACTCTGAAATGACTGCCTTGCCGTCAATCACCTGAACTTTTCCTGCTGCAATCAAATCAATGGCCTGAGGCAAAATTTTCCACTCTGCCTCCTCCATCACTCGCTGCTGCAATTCCTTCGGTGTATCCTGCTGTCTCACTTCCACCGCCTTCTGCAAAATAATCGGGCCGGTATCCGTTCCCTCGTCTACAAAATGCACGGTGGCTCCCGTCACCTTAACGCCTCTTTTCAGCACACCTTCGTGAACCTTCAAGCCATAGTATCCGGTTCCACAGAAAGATGGAATCAAAGACGGATGAATATTGATAATCCGGTTTCGGTAGGTAGCTATCATCTCCGGTGGAATCACCACCAAAAATCCTGCCAACACCACCAAATCTACCTGATAAGAATTTAATTTTTCCAAAAAAGCTTTGTTAAACTCTTCTCTGGATTCATAACTCTTTGGAGAAATACAAAGATTCTCAATCCCCTTCTTCTCAGCTCTGGTAAGAGCATAGGCCCCTGCATTGTTGCTGATAACAACGGAAATCTCTGTATTTTTAATTTTTCCGGCATCTATGGCATCCATAATCGCCTGTAAGTTGGTTCCTCCACCGGACACCAACACTGCAATCTTTAACATACTTTTACCTCGTTTATACTAAGTCTACGCCCTTTTCTCCATCTACGATTTTACCAACCACATAAGGAACATCTCCGGCAGACTTCATTGCCTCCATAGTCTTGTCCACATCAGCAGGGTCAACAGCTACAATCATACCAAGTCCCATATTATAGGTGTTGTACATCATCTGCTCTGACACATCACCCTTTTTCGCCATCAGCTTAAAGATAGCCGGAACTTCATAGGAATCTTTTTCCACAATGGCTCTCTTTCCTTCCGGAAGCATACGAGGAATATTTTCATAAAACCCACCACCTGTAATATGGCTACAGGCTTTTACCCGAACTCCTGCGTCCTTCACTGCCTTTAATGCCTTTACATAGATTCTGGTAGGTGCAATCAAAGCCTCTCCCAAAGTCATACCCAATTCATCATAATAGGTATCTAAAGACTCTTTTGTCATGTCAAAAATCTTACGAACCAGAGAGAAACCGTTGGAGTGAACTCCGGTAGATGCCATTCCGATTAACACATCTCCGTCTTTCAAATTTTCTCCTGTAATAATGTCTTTCTTATCCACAACGCCCACAGCAAATCCTGCCAAGTCGTATTCATCCTCAGGCATAAGTCCCGGATGCTCTGCTGTCTCGCCACCTACAAGGGCACAACCGGACTGCTTACATCCCTCAGCAACACCACTGACGATAGTAGCGATTTTCTCAGGATAATTTTTTCCACAAGCTATGTAATCTAAGAAGAATAATGGTTCACCGCCTGCGCAGGCCACATCGTTGACACACATAGCCACTGCATCGATACCAATGGTGTCATGCTTGTCCATCAAAAATGCCAGTTTTACCTTGGTTCCACATCCGTCTGTACCGGACAAAAGCACCGGCTCCTCCATATCCTTAATGGAGTTCAAATCAAAAGCACCGGAAAATCCGCCGAGACCACCTAATACCTCCGGTCTCATTGTTTCCTGCACATATTTTTTCATCAACTTTACGGATTCATAACCCGCTTCAATATCCACACCTGCTTTTTTGTAATCCATTGTTTTCCTCCTAGCTGTTGTTTCGTTTGCTTTTATTATAGAAAAAATCTGTTAGAAATTCTATTAATAAATACTTCATTCATTTATTAGTATTGCTTATATCCAACTTCCTGCAGTCTGGTATTTTTATCCTCTACCTGCTCCTTCATTTCCTTTGTGTAATTTACTAATTTTTCCAACAATGCATCATCTGATGTGGCAAGAATCTTTGCCGCAAGTATGGCTGCATTTTTTGCTCCGTCAATGGCAACCGTTGCAACCGGTACTCCAGGTGGCATCTGCATAATGGAAAACACTGCATCCATGCCATCCAATTTGCTTCCTGCCAATGGCACACCAATCACCGGCAAAGGTGTAAGTGCCGCACACATTCCCGGAAGAGCTGCCGCCATACCTGCACCGGCAATCATCACCTTCATTCCGGAATCCACTGCGCCTCTGGCCCAGGTAATCAACTCATCCGGTTCCCTGTGGGCAGAAATGATATTCATCTCATAACTGATACCCAATTCTTCCAACATATCTGCAGCCTTTGACATTACTTTCAAATCAGAGTCACTGCCCATTACAATTCCTACTTTAGCCATTTTTTCCTCCTTAATCCAATGCCTCATTTAAAATTTCTGTACCGGGAACAACGAAACGCCCCTCCCGGATAATATCTAATTGTCTTCCGTCCTCACAGCAAACCACAATGTCTCCCAGTTCATCATAAGGAATCGTGACATCTGTGTGACAGTTAAAATACGCCTTTGACATATCTGTCTTTCTCAAAAGGGAAACACTGTTGTCCCTGGCTACCACTTCTTTGCCGTTGGCGTTATACATAGGAACATCCTCTGCATGGGAATAGCAGGTATCTCCCACCGCAAAGTGTGGCCCTGTTTTTTCTGCAATCAAAATCGGTAACTTATCTGCAATCTGATAATCCCTTGCCATCCGGTAAGCCACCGTATTTGTGCCGATAGCGAACTCCCCCATAGGCAAAGTGTCGTGGTGGAACAAAACATTGTCCCGGATGTATTTTTTATTTTCCTGCTCATCAGAAAAATTGCTACAGTTATAATCTGTCACCATTCCATCCTTAAAGGTGAGTTCCAAATCCTTGTAACAGAGTTCTCCCAAATACACCTGAGTCACATGAAGCACACCATTTGTGCCCTCTAAAACCGGCGAGGTGAAAACCTCTCCTACAGGAATATTCACATCCGCCACGCAGTTTTCAAAAATTGTCTCTTTTGTTTTGTCCGCAAGAGGATGCAATTTTACCGTCAAATCCGTGTGATTGTCTCCTCTTCCTGTGATGTGAACCTGTTGTCCCTCATCTAAAACATCTATTATTTTTTGCTGAACCTGCTGATATAAATTATAATCCAGAGTATTTAATTCCACAGTCTTGGCAAAGATTTCAGGGAACTTCTCCCCGATTGCCGGCAGTGGATAAGCAATAATGGTAAAGCTGTACTCCTCCCCCGGAATGTAGGTGTTGGTAATGGCACCGGATTCTGAGGCGTTGTATACATTTAAGCTATTCTGCTTTTCTGTAAAGGTAAGGTTTTCTGCCTTGTTTTCCGGTGAGAAAGGTTCCTCACCAAACACTTCCACACAGGCTGGTCCGCCAAATACAGCCGCTGCCTCTTTGTGTTTTTCAAAGGTGTCTCTCAAAACCTCTAAACGTCGCTCCACAAAGGATTTATCAAAGTAAAGGGACTTATCATCCTTGTGATCGTAGTCAAACTGACGGTTCACAGAAGTGGAGTAATAACCTCTCTTGGAAGCTCCCCTTCCATACAGGGAAAGATTTGCTTCCCGTACCATAGTAACGCGAAGTCCCATCTCTTTAAACTGCTTCATTGCCTCTCTGGTAACTCGCTCAAATCCCAAAGGTGCTTCCACCTTTACTGTCTTTTTCTTGGAAATATCCTTGCCGCTGGCAACAAATCCAATACGATATCCCTCTGTATAGGTCCTTGCCATACGGCAAATTTCATCCTCCGGCAGAGTTCTGAGATAAGCGGCCATTTGTAACTCGTTTTCGCCCACAGGGAGCCCAAACTGATACAGATAGCGATCATCAGACAAATCCGAAAACATCACCCGGTTATATAGGAAGTCATAGCCGGTATCAATCATATGTTGAATCGGTTCCGGGGTAAACAACTCGCAGTAGTCATGATAAAACCAGTAAATGGCATCCTTCACATTCTTTGCAATCCATTGCAAGGAATCCTCTGTAAAGTTTTCCGGTTGATTCTGCTCCTGAATCTCCTCCACAAAACAACCGTAAACCTGAACAAAAAGCTCACTCCAGATACAGATAAAATCCATCCGTCCCTCAAAGGCATCCGCTGTCAAAGACAGTAAATCTGCGTAAAGCATACTGAGTATTCCGCCTAATTCTTTGCCCAACTGTCCCACTGCATAGGCTGGATTTAAAAAACTCTGCTCATAATTTTCCTTTTTTAACGGGCCGTAAAAACGTCTCTGTATCTCCTGCAGCTGCTTCAGGTCGGCCTTCGCCACAGTTCCGTCTTCCACCTGCTCAAACAATTCGATTGCATCTCTGATAAAACCTGCCACTTCCATAAAATATTCATTGAAGTGAGCAGGAAACCCTGCATCAGAAGAAATTTCTGATACTCTTTCCTTCATCAGTTCAAATCGCTCTTCATATTCTTCTCTCATTGCATTACCCCTTAAATATTCCGATAATATAAATCAGTACCCACAGCACTGTGGCAATTAGCGGCACAATCACCCCTAACAGCCTGCTGATTTTTTCAAAGTTTTCATTTTTCCGAAACTTGTATCCCCGAATCAATGAAATCAAAGCTGCCAACATTCCCAAAACAGCCAAGCCACCATAAAGATTCTCCCCTTTGCCATCTGACAATGCAATTAAAAACAAGAGAACCACCAGCATAACAATGGAAATCAGTGCCACCACAGCCTCTACAATAGAACCTGTAGACAAGGGCTTTTTCTCTGTATATCTTCGTTTTCTCCGACTCATCTTTTCTTTCGTCCTTTACAAATATAATAGCATAAAAATCCCAGCATTCCTCCGGTGGTATTTAGTATCACATCATCCACATCACAACATCCCACCTTAGTGAAAAGCTGCAACACTTCCACTGCAATACTGGCTTCCATAGAATACAAAGTCACCATCCAGAAATTTAGGTTTCTCTTTGCTAATTTGGGTAAGAAAAAACCTAAAGGCATAAAAGCAACAATGTTTCCTGCCAAATTTACCACTGTGCGAAAATATCCTATTCTGTCCGCATAGAGCAAATATCTTCGTATCTCATGAAAGGGTATGAAATTATATCGATATGCTCCGGAAGCCGCCTCCCTAAATCCTTCCGCGAAAAAGAGGAAGTAGACTAAAACCGCCAGATACAGTGCAAATAAAAAATGACACAGCGCATTATTTTTCTTCATATATTTTTCCAGTCTATTTCACACCATAAGAATCATAGTATGCATCAATAGAGTCCTTCATAACATCGTCAATGATTATCTTGCCCTGACATGGCTTATTATATAAGTGTTCTACCACATCTGACATGGAAACAATGGCATTTGTAGCAAACCCATAAGTCTTTGCCACCTCATCCAAGGCGCTCATACTTCTGTCACCGGAAAGTCCCACTTCCTGACGATTCAGGCTCACCATCAATCCCACAATGGTAACATCCCCCTGAGCACGGACAATAGGAACCGTCTCTTCCATAGACTTGCCGGAAGTGGTCACATCCTCAATCATAACCACACGGTCACCATCCTGGATTTTATAGCCTAACAGAGAGCCCATATCTGCTCCGTGATCCTTTGCTTCCTTACGGTTGGAGCAATATTTGATTTCCTTGCCATAAAGTTCGCTGTATGCAATGGCTGTGACACAGGCAAGAGGAATTCCTTTATAAGCCGGTCCAAACAACACATCAAAATCATCTCCATAAGCATCATGAATTGCCTTTGCATAAAACTCGCCCAGACGCTTGAGCTGGCTTCCTGTAACGTAAGCTCCCGCATTCATAAAAAATGGAGACTTTCTTCCGCTTTTAAGGGTAAAATCTCCGAACTTCAACACATTGCTTTCTACCATAAATTCAATAAATTCCTGCTTATAGCTTTCCATCTTATATAATCTCCTTGTCATTAAACTTTTTCTGTTAATTGTATCATAATTTTTAGTGAACAACACGATTTTTGCCGTTATACTTTCCCGCCAAAATCTTTTTATCTGCCGTGTTCACCCAATCCTGAATGCTTCCGCCTTCCCGGTAAAAAGAGATTCCCACGGTGGCACTGATGTGAATTTCCTTATCCACAATATCCACCCGTATCGCCTCTATGGAACTGCGCAACGCCTCCATTTTTGCTCCTACTTCCAATTCACTCAGAGGTTCAAATCCGCAAATCATAAATTCATCTCCACCCCAACGGGCACAGATGACGTCCTCTCCCAGGCCTCGCAAAACGTCTGCCACCTGCATCAACATGCTGTCGCCTATACTCCGACCATACTTTTCATTGATATTTTTAAAATTATCCAGATCTATCATGGCAACCCAGGCTCCGTCCATCTCTTTTCTCTGAAGTCTGTTTTCCAATTCATCCATAACTTCAAAACGGTTATACAGTCCGGTGAGACCGTCCACCACTGCCTTTTCGTGTAGCTTTCTCTCTGCCAGATAGGCATTTTTTGTAAAAGTATTAAGCAAAAACATTGCCATAACAAACACAATGCAAATAACAGAAATTCGTGTGGGAAGTTGCACCCACTCCGGCACCTGATAGATGGGACCATGTCCGTTCATATAAATTTCCAAAAGGATAAATCCAAAAAAGCAAATGGTACTTCCGCTTCTGGCATGGGCGGTCTTTCCTTTGATTTCCAAAGAAAAGTACTCCGCAAAAAACAGTTCTACCGGCTGAAATAACAAAATCCACTGAAATCCGCAACCGGTTCCCACGCAGAGGGTTGCACATATCATATGAGCCCAGATTTCTAGGGAAGAGAGATAAATGAACGTAGTAATATTGTATTTGTCCACAATCCAATATCCCGCTGTATATAATATTACGCTTCCAATGTTAAAATAAAACATAAATATAGCGCCCAGCGAGAAAAAGTAATACAAAAACCAAAGATGTATCACAAGAAAAAGTACATCCAGCATTTTGGCTGACCTTCTTGCTACCTTCATATTAAAGTACTGGTTCATTTTATCCCCTCTTTGTCCTGCTCCTAATGAACGATTCCCACCATATCTGAAACCGACTCTATCTTCATTCGTCTCATATAATCCTCAATTCCAACCACAATCTCCTCTGTAGCCGTGGGATTGTAGAAATTAGCGGTTCCAACAGATACCGCTGTCGCCCCGGCCAAAATCATTTCAATGGCATCTTCTGCGGTCTCAATACCTCCCATTCCGATAATAGGAAGTTTCACTGACTGAGCCACCTGATACACCATACGAACAGCGATGGGATGTACCGCAGGGCCTGACATACCACCTGTTTTATTTGCCAGCGCAAAGGTCTGTCTGTTAATATCAATTTTCATTCCGGTAAGAGTATTAATCAAAGAAAGCACATCTGCCCCTCCGGCTTCTGCCGCCTTTGCCATCACCGTAATATCCGTAACATTTGGACTAAGCTTCATAATCACCGGCTGCTTTGCTTTCTTCTTTACCTCTCTGGTAATCTCCTCCACAGCCTTAGGATCCTGACCGAAGGCAATTCCGCCTTCCTTGACATTTGGGCAGGAAATATTGATTTCCAACATATCTACCCTTTTTTCATCTCCCAGACGTTCTACTACTTCCAGATAATCCTCTGTGGTTTTTCCGCAAACATTTACGATAACCCTGGTATCAAAGGCTTCCAAAAAAGGCAAATCTCTTCGGGTAAAAACATCAATTCCCGGATTCTGCAAACCTATGGCATTTAACATACCGCTTCGCACCTCTGTAATACGAGGGGTAGGATTGCCCGGCCAGGGAACATTTGCCACTCCCTTTGTAACCACTGCTCCCAATTGATTCAAATCCACAAACTCACTGTATTCCTGACCGGAGCCGAAGGTTCCGGATGCCACCATTACAGGATTTTTCAAGGTAACTCCCGCCAAATTAACTGATGTATCCATTATAGTTCCACCTCCTCAGCCAAAAATACCGGTCCGTCCTTGCAAATTCTCGCATTGTGAACCTTAGAATGTTCATCCACATTCTTTGTCTTGCAGACACATCCGAGACACGCTCCGATGCCGCATGCCATACGTTCTTCCATAGACACATAACACTTAATGCCCTTCTTTAGGGCATAAGCCTTTACTGCCGCAAGCATAGGCTTTGGTCCGCAGGCATAAATCACATCTCCTGTGATTTCCTTTTGTTCCATTAAATCCACCACAGTTCCGTGCACTCCCACAGAACCGTCATCTGTGGCAATGTTGACCTCTCCGTGATAATCAAAGGATTCCTTTAAAAATAAATCCTGATTCCGATATCCCAACACAATGGTGGGTTCTGCCTTTAATTTATTATGCAACTCCTTAGAGAGCTGAAGCATAGGAGGAACGCCGATACCTCCCCCAATGACAATAGGATTTTTCCCTTCCAGAGGGAATCCATTTCCCAAAGGTCCCACTACTTTTATCTCATCTCCCACCTGATAATGTGAGAATTCCTCGGTTCCTTTTCCAACCACACGGTAAACCAGATGCAGAGAAGAATTTTCTCGGTCAATTTCGCAAATACTGATAGGTCTTGGTAACAGACGACTGTGATCCTGACAATAGAGAGACACAAACTGTCCTGGCACTGCAGATTCCGCCGCCTTTGTGGATATCCACATACTAAAAATCCCTGCTGCCAACTCTTCTTTTTCCGTGATGGTGGCAAACTCTGTTATCTTGCTCATTTTACACCTCTTTTACGCCAATGCAGATGCGATGTCTTCAATCATATCCTTGACTGCCATACGGCTTGCATCCGCAAAATTCTTTTCTGTAATACCCAAATCAATGTATTTATCCTGCTTATATGCGGCAATAATTCCTCTGGAAGAATTGACGATAGCTCCCAATCCGTCTTTTGTAAAGAAGTTTACCAAGTCTGCTCCCTTACCTCCCTGTGCTCCGTAACCCGGAACCAGAATATAGGATTTTGGCATAATGTCTCTTAACACTTTTCCCATCTCAGGATAAGTAGCGCCCACAACCGCACCGATATAACTAAACTCATCACCCATGCAGTCACTTCCCCACTTGTCTACCATCTTTCCAACGTACTCATAGAGTGGTCTCTTGATTCCTTCATCGTCTGTGATTTCCTTGTCCTGGAATTCACCACTGGAAGGGTTAGACGTCTTCACAAGGATGAACAATCCCTTCTTTTCCTCTTTGCATACCTTTACAAAAGGATCGATTCCGTCACTTCCCAAATAAGGGTTTACTGTAGCGAAGTCCTCACCGAATGGAGTAAATGTCTTGCTTCCCACCTGAACAGAACCGATGTGGGCCGTGGCATAGGCTGCAGATGTAGAACCGATATCTCCACGCTTCACATCACCGATAACCACCAAATCCTTTTCATGGCAATAATCAACGGTCTTTTTAAAAGCTTCCATTCCCGGAAGTCCGAACTGTTCATACATAGCAATCTGTGGCTTTACTGCCGGAATCAAATCATATGTAGCATCCACAATCTGTTTGTTATATTCAAAAATGGCATCTGCCACTGCTTCCAAGCTCTCGCCTTTCTTTGCCACCGCCTCGTCTAAAAGATACTGAGGCAGATAGGAAAGCATCGGGTCCAAACCTACCACAATAGGTGCGCCTGTCTTTTTAATCTTGTCATTTAATTTGTTAATCATATTTTTTCCTCACTTATTTGTTGTATTTGTAAACCACATTGCCATCCAAAATTGTGGTCACTACTCTACCTGTAACTTTTCTACCCTCGAAAGGCATATTTTTTCCTTTGCTGACAAAATCCGCACTGTGAATTTCGTACTGAGCATTTGGGTCAAAAATCGTAATGTCCGCAATATGTCCTTCACTGATATCCCCCTTAGGAATTCCTAAAATTCCGGCAGGATTGACACTCATCTTTTCCACCATCTGCATAGGTGTTAAATATCCCTTTAATACCAACTCTGTATAGGTAAGAGCTGCAGACGTCTCCAATCCCACGATTCCAAAAGGTGCTTTATTCAAATCGGATACCTTTTCCTCCGCTGTATGCGGGGCGTGGTCCGTAGAAATCACATCCATAATTCCGTCTTTTAATCCCTCTTTTAACGCTTCCACGTCCTCTTTTCCTCTAAGAGGCGGATTCATTTTGTAGTTAGAGTCCCCTGCCACAATATCCTGATCTGTCAAAGTAAAATGATGAGGGCACACCTCGCCGCTAACTTTGATGCCCTTTGCCTTGGCATCCCGAACCAGTTCCACGGTCTCCTTTGTAGAGCAATGACAAAGATGTAAGGTGGCTCCGGTTTCCTCCGCCAGCATAATATCTCTGGCTGCAATGATATTTTCCACTGCATTAGAGATTCCCCCTACGCCTAGTTCCTCTGACTTTGCTCCCTGATTGATAACGCCACCGTTTACCAGATTAATATCCTCACAATGGGCAAGCACAGCAATGTGATTTTTGGCTGCAATCTTCATAGCCTCTCGGTAAAGATTGGAGTTCATCACACTCTTTCCGTCTTCGCTGATTGCCAGAATCCCCTCTGCAATCATACCCTCCAAATCAGAGAGTTCCTCGCCCTGCATTCCTTTTGTGATGGCTCCCGCCTGAATCACATGGGTAAGTCCCACTTCCGCCGCTTTGTCATTGACATAGCGAATCACTTCCACCGAATCTGCCACCGGTTTTGTGTTTGGCATAGCAACCACCGTTGTAAATCCACCGTGAGCCGCCGCCGCTGAACCTGTGGCGATATCCTCTTTGTGAGTAAGTCCGGGATCCCGGAAATGAACATGTAAATCTATCAACCCCGGAAAAACGAAACATCCTGTGGCATCAATCACCTGGGAAACACCGTCTTCGGAGATATCCTTCCCGATTTTTTTCACCTGATTTTCCTCTACCAAAACATCTGCGATTTCATCAAAGGATGTGGCCGGATTCATCACGTGACCATTCTTTATCAATAAGCTCATACCTACACCGCCTTTTTTCACATTCTCCCTTGTATCATACCACGAAACAGTAGTTCCTGTCACTAAAAAAGGGCAAGCCCAATGGACTGCCCCTTCATAAATACAATTGTTTTATTTTTGGTCTACATACTTTTGAATGTTGGATGCATTCACATACTTTTTAGACTGTTCGCCATTGACAACAACCAAAGTCGGTGCCTGCATCACACCATACTTCTGTGTCAATTCTACATTTTCCTCTGCATCTACCAATACATAATCCTCACCGGCCAGCATTTCCTTTGCCATAGCGCAGTTTGGACAAGTCTTTGTGGTAAACAGATATTTTGCTGAGGTTGCCGGTTCAATCTTTACATCATCCTTTGTGATGGTGACGATGCTCTTAGCCGGCTTCTTCAATACGGAATGCTTAATATCGTATAATTTACGATTCTTGTATTCCTGGCTCTTGCCTTCATTCCAGTTCTGAACCGGACGATAGTATCCTGTAATTCTGGAGTAAACTTCTGCCTTTGCTCCACAGTGTGGGCAGGTGAAGTGCTCTCCTGCAATATATCCGTGCTCCTTACATACCGAATAGGTAGGTGAAAGAGTGTAATACGGAAGTCTGTAGTTTTCCGCAATAGTGCGAACCAATTTTGCCGCGGACTCCCAGCTGTCTAATTTTTCACCTAAGAATGCATGGAATACTGTACCTGAGGTATACAAAGTCTGAAGCTCATCCTGAATATCCAATGCATCAAAAATGTCGGAAGTATACTCAACCGGCAAGTGTGAGCTGTTGGTGTAGAAAGGAGTATCCCCCTTCTTTCCTGCTGTGATAATGTCCGGGAACTGCTCCACGTCATGTTTTGCCAGACGATAGGTGGTTGACTCCGCCGGAGTTGCCTCTAAATTGTACAAATCTCCGTACTCTTCCTGATAATCAGAAAGTCTCTCTCTCATATGATTTAACACATCTTTGGTGAACTGCTGTGTCTCCTCATGGGTCAAATCTTTTCTCAGCCACTTGGCATTTAATCCAACTTCATTCATACCAATTAAACCGATGGTAGAGAAGTGATTGTCAAAGGTTCCCAGATAACGCTTTGTATATGGGTACAAACCTTCGTCCAAAAGTTTGGAGATAACCCCTCTCTTAATCTTTAAGGAGCGGGCAGAAATATCCATCATACGATCCAGTCTCGCATAAAAATCATCTTCATCCTGAGCCAGATAAGCAATACGCGGCATGTTAATGGTAACAACACCAACAGAACCGGTGCTCTCTCCGGAACCGAAGAATCCGCCGGATTTCTTTCTCAGTTCTCTCAAATCCAATCTCAGACGGCAGCACATAGAACGCACATCGCTTGGCTCCATATCGGAGTTAATATAGTTGCTGAAATACGGTGTTCCATATTTTGCAGTCATTTCAAACAACAAACGATTGTTTTCTGTATCTGACCAGTCAAAATCACTGGTGATGGAATAAGTAGGAATCGGATACTGGAAGCCTCTTCCATTGGCATCTCCCTCAATCATGGTCTCAAGGAATGCCTTGTTAACCATATCCATTTCCTTTTTGCAATCCTTGTACTTAAAGTCCATTTCCTTGCCGCCCACAATCGCCGGCAACTCTGCCAAATCGTTTGGAACGGTCCAGTCCAAAGTAATATTGGAAAATGGAGCCTGTGTTCCCCAACGGCTAGGTGTGTTTACACCGTACACAAAGGCCTCGATACACTTTTTCACTTCTCCGTAGGTCAAATGATCTACTTTAACAAAAGGAGCAAGATATGTATCAAAAGAAGAAAATGCCTGAGCACCTGCCCATTCGTTCTGCATAATTCCAAGGAAGTTCACCATCTGATTGCAAAGTACAGACAAATGTGCTGCCGGAGCAGAAGTAATTTTTCCTGTGATTCCGCCTAAGCCCTCTGTAATCAACTGCTTTAAGGACCATCCGGCACAATATCCGGTGAGCATAGACAAATCATGAATATGAATGTCTGCATTGCGGTGAGCCTCTGCAATTTCCTGATCGTAAATCTCAGACAACCAGTAATTTGCTGTCACAGCACCTGAGTTGCTGAGAATCAATCCACCAACAGAATAGGTAACTGTAGAGTTCTCCTTTACTCTCCAATCCTCTACTTTTACATAGCTGTTGATAACCTCCTTGTAATCAAGGATGGTTGATTTCATATTACGCATCTTTTCTCTCTGCTTGCGATAGAGAATATATGCCTTGGCAACCTCTGTATATCCGGTCTGCTCCAAAACAGCCTCCACGCTGTCCTGAATCATCTCTACAGAAATTTTGCCGTCTTTGATTTTATCCTGAAAATGTGCAGACACACGAAGTGAGAGCAATCCGATAATATCATCATCATAAGACATCTGTGTTGCCTCAAATGCCTTTGCTATCGCATCGTTAATCTTTCCCAGATTAAAATCTGTAATCTGTCCGTCTCTTTTCACAACTTGAAACATTCCAAAATCCACCTTTCCAAATACCTTATCCGCTCTGTGTTGGGCATTCCCCTCTACATAGACGCCATTTATAGATAAATTATATCAAAATATAGTACAAGGGTCAACACGAAATCACAATATCTTGTACTTTAATTGTTTTTCCCTGCCAACCCTTGTCGTTGCTCTTTTTTTCTGTGAAATTTAGTTTAACTTTAATTTATCTGGTATTTAAGAAAACCAACTCTCTTTGCATCTCCTCATCCCCCGGATACTGCTTCAAATAGGCCTCCGCCTTCTTTTTTGCCTCTTTAAACTCTCCGGTATACTCCAATGCTGCAACTTCTCCCTTTAAAAGTCGCTGTTGGTCCTTGGGATGTTTCGCCTCTAATCCCTTCTGATAATAGGATAGTGCCTTGTCATATTGACCTGCCGCCAGAGCCACATCCCCCATCAGCGCCAGGGTCTCATCATCGGATTTGTCTCCCAGCTTGTCCAACTGGGCTGATGCCTTATCATACTCTTTCATCTCCAGGTACACACGCCCTCGTCCCAAGTAATTTTCTTTTTTATCTCCCTCAATCTTTAACGCTTTTTTCAGATAGGATTTCGCCTTTTTGTCGTAGCCCTGTCCGGAAAGATTGCGGTAAATCAAAATGTACAACTCATAATCCTCGGGATTTCGGTTTATCGCTTCCTTATAATCCGCCAAGGCTTTCTTCTCATTTTTTTGTTTTAAATAGATGCTTCCCCGTAAAAAACAAGCCTTGGAATCCTTCTCATCATAAGCCATCAGCGCTGTATACTGGTCCAGGGCTTTATTGACTTCTCCCAGATTATACTGGGCTGCCGCCTTGTAGAAGCACGTATCAACAACCTGATTATTTATCTTTCCTCCAGCCATCTTAATGCTCTTGTCAAAATGCTTAATGGCACTGTCATAATCCCCTTTATTCATAGCCTCTATACCGGCATCTTTTTCCTGATTAATCTCCTTGGTTGTAGCACATCCTCCAAATAATACCAATGCCAGAACCAATGCCAAAAGCAAAAATCCTTTTTTCTTTTTCATAGGTACACCTCGTCTTTATCTCTTTCACTATTATAGGAGATTCTTTGTTTGAAGTCATCAGCATTTTTCATTTTCCCACAAAAAAAGCTTTGAACTTCTGTCCTTATGAACAAAAGTCCAAAGCCTCTTTTATATTATGAAACTCCTCTTATGCCTCTTCAGCAGTCTCTTCCTCATCTGTTGCCTCTGCATTATGCGGAGCCAGAACAGATACAACCACGGTATCCAGATGTGTCAAAACTTCCACATCCTTATCCTTGGCAATATCAAGATCTCCCACCTTGATACAATCGCCCAGACGAAGGGTACTGCAATCGATATCAATCTTGTCTACCAGATGCTCCGGTGTTGCTTTGTAGGATACTTCCTCCAAAGACTGTTCCAAAACGCCCTCTACTTCTTTGTCCTTGTTGTGAAGAACAATCTCAGCAACAGAATGAACTTTTTCACCCTTGACTAACTCCTGGAAATCCATTTCCAAAATAACTCTTTTCATAGGGTCGTAATCCATCTCTTTGATTAAAACATCATAGCTCTTGCCCTCAACATCCAGCATAATCTGGCTACCCTTCATACACTCTCGTTGAATTCTCTCAGCTTCTTTCTTTTCAATCTTAAGAAGGATAGAGCCCTCAATCTGCTTGCCAAAAAGATTACCGGTTACAAAACCTTCTCTTCTCAATCTTTTTGCCTTAGTTGCCATGTCTCTTTTTTGCGCTTTTAAAGTATTCATTTGTCTTTTCCTCCATGCTACAAATTAAGAACATAGGGAAGTTTGCGGAATGTCATTAAAACAAATGGCGTTTCGTTTCTCTTCGTTCCAATGCTGTTATAGTCCTTTTAAAAACAAAATGCAAGAGTAAATTTCAAGTTTTTTGCAGTTCACTTTTTTCACATAGCGCATAGACTATAAAAAAAGTGCAAAGGTTTTCTTATGCCTAAAACGATTATTATAGATCCCGGACACGGCGGTTTCGATCCCGGTGCGGTTTTCGGAAGTCGACGGGAAAAAGATGACAATTTACGATTAGCACTGGCAGTTGGTCAGGAACTGGAGAACGCAGGATACAAAATAGTATATACCCGAAAGGACGATCGCTACGATTCTCCTTACGACAAAGCACAGATTGCCAACAATGCCGGCGGTGATTTGTTTCTCTCTTTCCATAGAAATTTTGCAGAGCGCCCGGATCTCTACAACGGTGTGCAAGCCCTGGTCTATGACAAAAATCCTTTGGCACTGCGAGTTGCTGAGAATGTCAATGAAGAATTGGAAAAATCAGGATTTGAAAACCTGGGCATCGAACCCAGAAAAGAACTGGTGGTTTTGCGGCGAACCAATATGCCGGCCGTGTTGTTAGAGGTGGGCTTTATCAACTCCTCTATGGACAATAAAATCTTTGATGAAAAATTTGATGATATCACCTCAGACATTGTGCGTGGCGTAGAAAGAGCCTTTCCTATAAGCACCGCTCAAATCGAAGAAACCCCGGAAATTCAGGCTGCGAACCAACCTGTAAGCCAGCCTATCAGTCAACCAAACATCTCGCCTGTAAACCAGGAAAATCAGGAGTCGGTTCCAAGTACAGAAGATACAAGACAGACCATGGATGACATGCGAATTTCTCTGAACGGTATCCAATGTGAAGTGGTGCCGCCCCGTCCCGCTCCACCTCAGACCACTCCCAAACTGGCTTACTATGTACAGGTTGGTCTGTTCCGCTATCCCGAAAACGCAGTGTATCTTATGCAGCAATTAAAACAGCAGGGATATCCCAGCATATGGAGACGGGTCGGCGGATTAATCGCCATCTGGGTGGGACCGCTGAATACCCTAAATGATGCTGTCACTATGCAGCGAAGACTCCAGGCCGACGGATACGACACCCTCATCGTCACCGGAGATAATATTTCAAGGTAAATAACCCCACAAAAAAACTCTCCTTTAGTCCGTATATCTATCGAAATAAATTTATATATTCCATTGCAGGCACGCTTGCGTTTGGGACGGAACGTAGCGGTACTAAATTCGCAAATTTGCTCATTAAGTACCGACGTCCCTTTACAGCCTGCAATTGGAATAATAAAATTTATCCCGATAATATTCCTTACTAAAAGAAAGTTATTTTATATTTTTGTTTCTTCTTTGATTTTATTTTTCTACTTGAGCTTCCGTTCTTTGTTCTTGCTTCCTTCGTTCCCATTTTCGGGAAGTCTGTTTCCTTTATTCGGTTTCTTCCTCGGTGACTGCCGGGAGTTTTATGTGAACTCGGGTGATTCGTTTATTCACCACAGCATCCACACGCAGAATGACCCCTTCTCCGGTTACGTAAATTTCTCCCTTTTCCGGGAAGTGATCAAAAAGTCCTGTCAAGTATCCGCCAATGGTATCGTAATCCTCTGAGGCAAATCCCAGCCCCAGTTCTTCGCACAAATCCTCCAGGTTCATAGAACCTTGAACTTCATACTCTCTGTCATTAATCTGAACCAATGCGTCCTCTTCATCACCGTCAAATTCATCTCGGATTTCTCCGACCAGTTCCTCCAGCAAATCCTCCAATGTGACCATTCCCGCCACAGCACCATACTCATCCAAAACAATGGCAAGGCTCAGTCTTTCCCGACGCATTTCCTCGAATAATTCCGAAGTATTTTTCTGCTCGTATGTGAAATATACTTTTCTCAAATATGCCCGGATGGAAAAGGTGTCATCCTTTGGAGCCAGAATCATATCCTTCATATTTAGCAGACCGATGATGTTATCCGTATCCTCTTCATACACCGGAAGTCTGGTAAACATATCTTCCTTGAAAACCTCTAAAAGCTTGTTATAGGACCAGTTGACATTAACCACGGTCATATCAATTCGGGGAATCATGATTTCCTTTGCCGTAGCATCCGTAAAATCAAACACATTGTGAATGTATTCCCTCTCCTCTCCTTCTATCACACCGCTTTCATGGCTCACGTCCACAAGCGTTCTGAGCTCCTCTTCTGTCATAGCCCCCTCATTGTTGGTAGGGTCTACCCTGAGAAGCTTCAAAAATCCCATAGACAGGAAGTTGATAATAAAAATCACCGGGGTAAGCACCGTCATAATCACCCAAATAATATGTGCATAACGCAAAGAAATTTTGGTAGCCTTTAAGGTAGCTATGGTTTTAGGAGAAATCTCTCCAAATATCAAAATCAGCAGGGTTAATACACCGGTGGCAATGCCTGCACCTACACTTCCTAAAAGACGGATTGCCAGAGCCGTTGCAATAGAAGATGCCGATAGGTTCACAATGTTGTTTCCAATCAAAATTGCCGAAAGCATCTTGCTGGAATCCTCCGTCACCTTTAAAACCAACTCTGCCCTCTTATCCCCCTCGTCAGCCAAGGTTTTCATTTTTATCTTATTTACCGTTGTCAATGCCGTCTCTGCAGATGAGAAAAATGCTGACAGCAACAATAAAACTGCTAATACAATAAACTGTAGTATCGACGCCGTGTCCAAGGACTCATCACCTCACTTTTATTCCTTACTATTATACGTTGGATGAATTTAAATATTTTTTCTGTTCCTCTGTAAGTGTATCAATGGTAATACCCAAGAATTTCAATTTTCTGTTAGCCACTTCCAAATCTACTTCTCTCGGGACTACAATTAATTTCTCAGTCAACTCTTTGCTGTGCTCTACCAGATATTTTGCTGAAAGTGCTTGAATGGCAAAGCTCATATCCATAATTTCTGCCGGATGTCCGTCACCACAAGCGAGGTTAACCAGTCGACCTTCTCCTAACACATAGATGAAAGTCCCCTTCTTTACCTCATATCCAACAATATTCTTTCTCTGGTCAATGGTGGAAATCGCCATCTCACGCAGACGCTTCATATCGATTTCTACATCAAAGTGTCCTGCATTACAAAGAATGGCACCATTTTTCATCTGAAGGAAATCTTCTTCCTCAATCACTCCTGCGCATCCGGTAACTGTCACAAAGAAATCTCCGATGGCTGCCGCCTCTTTCATAGGCATAACCTGGAATCCATCCATAACTGCCTCAATGGCTTTGATTGGATCCACCTCAGTGACAATAACCTTGGCTCCCAAGCCTTTGGCTCTCATAGCAACACCCTTGCCACACCATCCGTATCCGGCAACAACCACATACTTTCCGGCAACAATCAAATTTGTGGTACGGTTAATGCCATCCCAAACAGACTGTCCGGTTCCATAACGGTTGTCAAACAAATGCTTGCAATCTGCGTTATTTACCATAACCATTGGGAATTTCAACTCGTTGTTCTTTGCCATCGCCATCAAGCGAATAATACCTGTGGTAGTCTCCTCGCATCCACCAATCACATACTGGATTTTCTCCGGCATTTTATTGTGGAGCATATTGACCAAATCTCCACCATCATCAATGATGATATTGCAATTATGCTCAAGAACCTTTGTAATATGGCGGTTGTACTCCTCCTCTGTGGACTGATACCACGCATACACGCTTAATCCTGCTGCAACCAGTGCCGCTGCCACATCATCCTGTGTGGACAACGGATTGGAACCAGTAATATACATCTCTGCTCCACCTGCTGCCAATACCTTACAAAGATATGCAGTCTTTGCCTCCAAATGAATAGAAAGTGCAATCCGAATCCCCTCAAATGGTTTATCCTTGCTAAAATCATCCTCCAGAGAGCGAAGTAACGGGCAGTTTTTTCTCACCCAATCAATCTTATGCTCTCCAGATTCTGCCAGGTTAATATCTCTAATTTCGTAATCCATAAGAAACTCCTTTTCAATCATTCTTAGGAGGTATTATATCCCAGTTTTCCCAGAACTGCAATCAAACACAGGGGATTCAAGATTTTTTCTTTAAGTTTTCTCGCCTTTTTTAAATTAATCCTGCGATAATCGCCGGACCAATCGTCATTAATATCCCTATCTTGATCCGTTCGCACGCTTTCTTTGGTTTTGAAACTCTGGGGGACTGCAATGAAGTACCAAATTCAAAACAGCCCCAGAGAAGGATTATCGTTCCAAACGAAGACACAAATGCACACAAAATATCATAGAAGCTTTTTGTATAATTTGTTATTACTTCTGCTCCCTGTGCCGCTGCATTACTGGATGCAGCCAAGACATTTGCCGGTGACAAAACAATAAAAGCTCCTAAAGCAAACATCCCAATGTAAAACCATAACTTTTCCCTATTGTCATATATTTTTTTGCAGATACGTTTTACCATTTGCGCCGACCTCCTCTTTTATCCTTGTTTAAAAATTTGGCTGATAAAATTGCTCCCAATGCTGCAAGTCCGGCAAAAATCATCCAAAAGATGAGATTTGACCACCTTGTCATCCCGTCAAAAACATGATTCTTTAAAACAATTGCAATCACCAGTGCCACTATGGTAGTAAGCACTGTTACGATAACTGCCAATGGGTTTAAACTATTTTTCTTCATTTTTATTTTCCTCCTTGTTCTAACTGCAATTTCAGAAGTTTTGCCTTTTCATCCGCCAGTTTCTGATTCACAATCGTGAGTTCGGCCACTTTTCCGGCCAACCGTTCATTCTCACCGGCTATCTCCTGTAATCGCTTTTCCATTTGTTCCAACATTTCCTGCAACTTGCTTTTCTCATTCTCCAGAACCGTTTCTCTTAAAACGGCAGTATTCTGGCGACTGGATGCATCCTGCAGTTGTTTTTCCATCTCCTCTTTGTTCTGCAGATGCTCTCTCATCACTTTTTCCATCCGGATCACATTTGCTTCCCTGGAATCCAGATCTTTTCTAGCAGCATCTAAATCTGCTCTTTGGGATTCCAGGTCAAACATTACGGCAGAAATATTTCTGGAAAACTGTTCTAGTAGTATGGCAAGCTGCTTTTCCGTTTCTTGTAGAAAATCAAGACTTTCCATATCACTTATCCTCGTCTTTCTTTTCTTTTTCCTTTTTCGGGTACAACATCTCGACATCTACCGTCTGTCCCTTGACTTCTACCTCATACCCTGCCAAAGCTCTTTCCTTGTTTTTCTGGTCCATAATCTCTTCTCCTTTCCTTTGTGCCGACTGTCGGCACAACAAATTTTTGTGCAAAAAAAGAAGCGACCTCACATTTTCATGCGAAATCGCTTCTTCATTTTCTTTTTGCAATTCTATCATACCACCTGTTTTTACTTACATCTACTAACATTTACTAACATTTACTATCACCCTTGTCCTAACTGTCGGACATATTGTTTCAAAAGAGCTCTTATGAAATCTGTTTTTTGTCAAATCTGACTCCCATATCGAGGTGTCACGCCAGGGAGGACAGCTGAGATAATATGCAAAAAGAAATAACCGTCCTCGGCAAAAAGAAACGGTTATTCCATTATAGAGATATTAACTTGACAGAATCCACGAAATATAAATGGATTTCCACACAAACTGCATTGATTGGGAGCTATCAACAGCATAATAGCATAT
>JALELK010000047.1 GCA_022768745.1 Lachnospiraceae bacterium | reverse complement strand
CATCTTTTTTCCTCCCTATTTTTACACCCTATCAATACCTACTGTTCTTTTATCTCCTGGATTTTTTCATCTATTATTTTATTGATATTATCTTCATCTAAGTCTACATATCCCAACTCTACTTGTTTTGCATCTCCTATTAATTCCTTCAAAAATTTGTTAAAGTCCTCCACACTATAAACTCCATGATAATCACCGCAATCTATATGATATACTCTTCCTTCACCATCGGTATCAAGATTTTCCGGATAACTTTCATCTTGGCTATATAAATCCCAATATTCCTTTAGTATTTCCACATACGAACCTATTTCCTCTAATTTTCCTACTTGCCCATTATATTTACTAATAGTAACCATTTCTCCGCCATAATTTGAATGCAGAGCACGTGCTAGGTTAATCCCATTGTCATAAGTATCATATGTCGCTCCCGGATTACCTTCATAGACAAAACTATCCTTTTCATCATCGTAGGAAAATGTTCGTGTTCCTATCGTATACATATAGTAGCCATTCCAGAAAATGTTTAATTCATCTTGTCCATCCATATCTATGTCTGCTATTGCAAATTGAGCACTTGTATCATAGTCTTGACCATTTTCCAAATACCATTCTCTCCCACTGTTTGGATCACTGAGTCCCCCCTCTGCTATTTCTCCATCCGGATAAATATTATCAGATAAGAATTTTTCTAAAGCCCCTCGATATGCTTCGTATGTTTCTTTCGATGTCTTATTTTTGTTTTGTTCTTCTGTCACATTTTTCTGTTTTGTTTCTTTGGTTTGATTTGTTGTCCCTCCATTCATTGATTTCCAAAAATGATACCCCCATACCAATCCCCCAGTTAAAAGACCTACCATAATGACACCTATGGCAATCTTTATTACAATTTTTTTTACCATTATTTTTCCTTTCCAATAACGCTAAATACACCTTCCACTTTTTGAAAAAAAGCAACTATAATACAAGTAATAAGTCAAAATATCCTCGTATCAATAGCTGCTCTTTTTTCGTTCTATTTATGCTGTTTCCTCTGTTGATTTATAATATCTCAAGTATTTTTCGGCAGCATCATAGTCTTTACACACCTGATGATAGTTAATCCACACAAACAATACCGGGACAAAGAAAAATCCAATAACAGCAACAACAAATGCTACTAAACCAGTAAACAAATCCCATGGGAAAATAGGTACTATGAACCATCCCACCTTACAAATCTTCCATGCAGTAGACAATGCAACCAGAATTCCACCACCCACTATATAAGAAATCAATGCCAATACGAAAGCAATCACAAGTAGCGTTGTTCCAGCTCCCCCATTGCTTTGTTCTACAATATATCCAACTAGAGAAAGAATAGTAGCAATAATCGCTATCGTTAAACCTTTTTTGCATTTTGCTCTCTTTTTTTCACATTCTATCAATTCATCTTGCGCACATTGGACATTATCAAACTGCTTCTCCTCAAATAACTTTTCCTTTTCTTTTTTCATAACATTCTCCTTGGTTATTTATAATTTTTATACAAAAATACACTTGACATTATATATATATATATATAATGTCAAGTCAATTTTGTTGATGACAGTATAGATTATTAGACAGGGAACTGTTAATCCAAATATCTATTGCTATTAATTCAATAATTTGACACAAAAAACCCTATCCAATCCTAGTGCAAGAAAAGATAGGGTATTATCTATAGATTTAATTTGTTTCTTTTATTCTTTTCCATACAAATAGGTGGCAAAATAAATCACCGATGCCACAATCACAATCATAGGACCTGTGGCAACATTGGTAAAATACGAAATCACCAGTCCAATGATTCCGGAGAACACGCTGAACAAGACGGAAAATCCGTGGTACTCCCGCATATTGGATGAGATGTTTCGGCTGGATGCCGCCGGCAAAATCAAAAGCGCATTAATCAGCAGAATTCCGATCCACTTGATGGACAAGGTGACAATCAGTGCAATAATTACTGCAAATATGTCCTCCACCAGTCTCACGGAAATATTGCGGCTCTTGGCCAGAGTCGGGTGAATGCTGATAGCATTTAGCTTGTTTACTGCAACACACCAGAACACCCCTGTTACAGCAAAAATCACCACCAGATACAAAATTTCTTTGGATGTGATACTCAAAATATCTCCCACCAAAATCCCGGAGTATTTGCTGAAATTTCCTCCTCGGGACAAAATTGCCAGACCGATGGCAGTACTGCAACTGGCAAATACTGAAATGATGGTATCTGTGGCAGCCAAGTTTTTGCGATTAATCTGGTTTAACAGAAAGGCAAAAACAATGGCAAAAATCACCATAGACACATTGGTATCCATCACTCCTAAAACTACACCGATGGCAATTCCGGTTAGTGCGGAATGTCCCAGGGCATCTGAAAAATATGCCATCTTTTTATGGACGATCATAGTTCCCAAAATTCCAAGTAGCGGTGTAATTACCAAAATAGCGATAAACGCCCGGCGCATAAAATCATATTGAAATAACTCTGCAAAATAATTACTCATAGCTTACACCTCCAAACACGTTTTTAAATGCTTCACTTTCAAAAACTTTTTTCGGTGTACCATCTGCCATAACCGTCTTATCAATCAAAACCACCTTATCTGCATACTTGGCCACATAATCCAAATCATGGGATATGAGCACAATGGACATATCATAGTTTTTCCGAAGGTAATCCATCTTTTGATAGAAAAGGTCCATTCCGTTTTTGTCGATACCGGAAACCGGCTCGTCCAAAAGAAGCAAATCTGGCTGATCCATAATGGCCATAGACAAAAGAACTCGCTGAAGCTCTCCGCCGGAAAGTTTTCCCACCTGTTTGTGTATCAACCCCTCCGCCTCAAATATCTCTAACGCCTCTTTGATTTCATTCTCGACGGATTTCTTTTTCAAAAAAATAGGATACTTAAAGCAAAAACTGGTAATCAAGTCATACACATCCATAGGCGCATTGGGCTCCAGATTTAAGGACTGAGGCACATATCCAATTTTCAGATGCTTTATTTTTCCGTTTTCCGTATTGCGGAATTCGATGGTTCCCTGGTGTGGAATGTCATCTAAAATCGCCTTCACCAGTGTGGATTTTCCGGCTCCGTTTCTACCAATAATGGCCGTCAAACTTCCACAGTGAATATGAAGGTTGATGTGTTCTAACACCACCTGGTCTCCAAAACTTACCCCCAGGTCTTTCATCTTGATGCAATGAAAACCGCAGGGTTTTATGATTTTTCGCATTGAATTCATCCTTCCTTACTCTGCAAATGCCTCACCGATTCTGTCAATGTTTTGCTGCATATAGGTGAGATAACTGTCCTTTTGGTACTCTCCCTGAACCAAGGTCTCCAAATATATGGTCTTTGCATTGGTTTCCTTGTCCACCAAATCTCCCATCTCTTTGCCATAGGTGGGCTCAGCAAACACCACGGAGATACCACCTTCTGCAATGGCTTCCATCATCTCTGCCACCTCTCCGGCACTGACCTGACGCTCCTCATCTAAATCCATAACATAGGCCACATTAAGCCCGTAATCCTCAGCCACATAATCATAGGCTTCATGGAAAATCACCACGGACTTTCCAGAAGTCACTTCCTTGACTTCCTCTATCTGTGCCTCCAACATTTGCAGTTTTCCTACATAGTTCTTTGCATTTGCCTGATACTGCTCTTTCCGGTCAGAATCCACTTTTCCAAGACCGGCAGCAATGTTTTCCACCTGCTTTTCGTGAAGGGGAACACTCATCCACACATGAGAATTGTCCTCTAACAAATCAATCCCCTCACTGGCATCCACAATGGTAAGGTCCGGATAGGCCTTCACCACATCCGTCAAAAACTCCTCGATACCTCCGCCGTTTACCACAAATACATCTGCTGTGGAAAGCAGTTTCATATCCGCCGGTGTCAGCTGATAATCGTGGAGGCATCCCGTCTCAGGCTCACTGAGATTTTCCAAAGCAATTCCCTCCATACCGTCACATACATTCATAGCTGCAATGTACATAGGGTAGAAGGAAGTCACCACCTTTAACTCCTCTTTGGAAGTATTTTCCATATTTTTATTCTTATAAACGAAATAGGTACCGCCAAACGCCACCAATGTGATGACGCTCAGCAAAATACCTACAAACAAACCTTTATTCTTCTTCATTTTCAATCACTTGATCCATAAAATCCCAGATAGTTTCCCGTCCCTGTTTGGTCTCTGCCGAAAAAGGAACGATAATTGTTTCTTTGTTGGCACCTAAGCCCTCTCGGACTAACTTAATCTGCTTGTCAATCTGGCTCCGCTTAATCTTGTCCAACTTGGTGGCAATCACGATAGGGTCATATCCCACATACTCCATCCACTCAAACATCTGTCTGTCGTTGGCAGATGGCTTGTGGCGAATATCTACCAGCAAAAATACGGCTCTGAGTTTCTCAGAGGTGTTGAGATAGTTCTCAATCATCACTCCCCAGGCTTCTCTCTCCTTTTCGCTGGCTTTGGCATATCCATACCCCGGTAAATCCACCAGATATATCTCTTTGTTAATGTTGTAAAAATTGATGGTCTGGGTCTTTCCCGGCTGGGCCGAAGTTCTCGCCAAAGATTTCCGGTTCATCAAGGCGTTAATCAGAGATGACTTTCCCACATTTGATTTTCCCGCAAAAGCCACCTCCGGCAACATATTTTCCGGCAACGTGCTGGTCACACCACAGACCGTTTCCAATTCCACATTTTTAATAACCATTATGCGCTTTTCTCCTGCTGAATATCCTCTTCGGAATTCTCCTGCTTTTTATCCACCAGCATCAGATTGTCATCCACCATTTCCTTGGTAACCCGGACACTCTTGATGCTCTCATCAGAAGGAACCTCGTACATGTAATCCATCATGACATTTTCCATAATGGCACGAAGTCCTCTGGCTCCGGTCTTTCTCTCTATGGATTTCTTTGCGATTTCAACCAAAGCTTCGTGATCAAAGGACAAATCCACATCGTCCAAGGTAAACAGTGCCTGATACTGTTTTACCAAACTGTTCTTAGGCTCAGTGAGAATCCGCACCATAGCAGCCTCATCCAATTCCTCTAAAGAAACATTAATCGGCACACGACCGATAAACTCAGGAATCAATCCATATTTAATAAAGTCCTGAGGCAATGCCTGCTTCAAAAGGTTGGTCAAATCATCCTGATTCTTGTCCTTAATCTCAGCGTTGAAACCGATTGCCTTGCTGTCAAGTCTCGCAGAAATAATCTTGTCGATTCCCTCAAAAGCTCCGCCACAGATAAATAAAATATTTTTGGTATCAATGGAGATGGTCTCCTGCTGAGGATGCTTCCGTCCCCCCTGAGGTGGAACAGATGCGATGGTTCCCTCGATAATCTTAAGCAATGCCTGCTGTACACCTTCACCGGATACATCTCTGGTGATGGAAACATTTTCAGATTTCTTGGTAATCTTATCAATCTCATCGATGTAGACAATTCCCATCTCTGCCGCCTTGATATCGTAATCTGCCGCCTGAATCAATTTTAAAAGGATGTTTTCTACATCTTCACCTACATAGCCTGCCTCTGTCAAAGTGGTAGCATCTGCAATTGCAAAAGGTACTCCCAGCACTCTGGCTAAAGTCTGTGCCAAAAGAGTCTTACCACTACCGGTAGGTCCCAGTAAAAGCACGTTACTTTTTTGAAGTTCCACATCCACTTCTGTCTCAGACAAAACTCTCTTGTAGTGATTATAAACAGCCACAGAGAGTACTTTCTTTGCCTCTTCCTGACCGATTACATAATCATCTAAGAATTCCTTCATCTCCTTTGGTGTCAAAAGGTTGATATCTAAGTCCTCATTGTCATCATCCTGACGGCTGTGTCCCATCAATTCCTCTTCGATGATTTCTGAACAGATATCAATACACTCATCGCAGATATATGCCCCATTAGGGCCCGCAATTAATTTGCGAACCTGCTGCTGAGACTTTCCACAAAAGGAGCATCTCACCTTGTCATCATTATTTCTTCCTGCCATTTACGTCTCTCTCATTTCTATTAGGATAATATGCACTTTGAGGGCACCCTATCTGGGGTACCCTCGAAATTCATCAGTCTTTTTTGGTAATAATCCCATCAATCAAGCCATATTCCAATGCTTCTTCCGCACTCATATAATAGTCTCTCTCGGTGTCGATTTCTACCTGTTCCAATGGTTTGCCTGTGTTTTCAGCTAACATCTGATTCAACTTTTTCTTGGTCTTTAAAATATTCTCAGCCACAATCTGAATCTCTGTCGCCTGTCCCTTGGCACCACCGGATGGTTGGTGAATCATAACCTCTGCATTTGGAAGAGCAAATCTCTTGCCTTTAGCACCACCAGCTAAAAGGAATGCTCCCATGCTGGCTGCCATACCAATACAAATGGTTGATACATCACACTTAATATACTGCATGGTGTCATAGATTGCCATACCTCCAGTAACCATTCCGCCCGGAGAATTGATGTAAAGATGAATGTCTTTACTTGGATCCTCTGACTCAAGGAATAATAACTGTGCTACCACCAAACTGGCAGTTGTCTCATTCACTTCCTCGCCTAAGAAAATGATTCTGTCTTTCAGTAATCTGGAATAGATATCGTAGGAGCGCTCTCCTCTACTATTCTGCTCAATGACATAAGGTATTGTTGCCATTTACTAAAACCTCCATTTCACACCACTGCAATTATGGATTATTCTGCATCCTTCTTTGTAGTAGTTTTCTTTGTTGCTGTCTTCTTTGCAGGAGCTTTTTCTCCATCAGCTTTCTTTGTTGTAGTCTTCTTTGTTGTAGTCTTCTTTGCTGTTGTCTTCTTTGCAGGAGCCTTTTCCTCATCAGCCTCAGCCTTCTTAGCTGTAGACTTCTTAGCTGCCTTTGCACGCTCTTTTACGTTGTCCATAATGAATTCAACTGCCTTCTGAACAGCGATATCTTTCTTCATAGACTCTTTCTCTGCATCCTGAACATAACCCTTGAGCTGTTCAACATCCATACCGTAAGCAGCTGCCATCTTTTCGATTTCTGCATCTACATCAGCGTCAGATACTTCGATGTTTTCTTCCTTAGCAATCTGCTCTAAAACAAGTGAAGACTGAATTCTCTTGATAGCGTCAGGGCGAACCTGCTCTTTGAACTTGTCAATAGTCATACCTGTAAACTGCATATACTGATCCATTGAAAGTCCCTGCTGCATCATATTATTAGCAAAGTCATTAATCATGCTGTTCACCTGATTGTCAATCATAGCATCAGGAATGTCCATCTTTGCATCGTCAATAATCTTTTCGATTGCTTCGTCTTCTTTTGTACGACGAGCATCTGCTTCCTTGCGGTCTGTTAAGTTCTTCTTAACTTCTTCCTTGTAAGCTGCAAGTGTATCGCACTCAGATACATCCTGTGCGAACTCATCATCAAGCTCAGGCAACTCCTTGGCCTTGATTTCCTTAATCTTAACCTTGAATACTGCTGGCTTACCCGCAAGTTCTTCTGCCTGATACTGCTCTGGGAATGTTACGTTTACTTCTACATCATCCCCTGTAGACTTGCCAACCAACTGATCTTCAAATGTGTCGATGAAAGAATGAGAACCGATTTCCAAATCGAAGTCTTCTCCCTTTCCACCTTCAAATGCAACGCCGTCCATAAATCCTTCAAAGTCGATAACAGCGGTATCACCCACCTCAACCGGACGCTCAACAGTAAGTGTTCTTGCGTTGTTGTTTCTCTGGGTCTCAATCTCAGCGTCAACTTCTTCGTCTGTAACAGTTGTGTCAATCTTTGTAACTGTGACACCTTTATACTTACCAAGTGTAACTTCAGGCTTAACTGCAACTTCAGCAGTGTAGATGAAAGCCTTACCCTTCTCCAACTGTACTACATCGATGGTAGGCTGTGAAACAATATCCAATCCACTCTCATCATAAGCCTCAGGATAAGTCTCCTGTAAAAGAATGTTAGCAGCATCCTCATAGAATACTTCTACGCCATACATCTTTTCCACCATTGCTCTTGGCACTTTACCCTTACGGAATCCAGGAACAGAGATGTTCTTCTTCTGCTTGTTGTATGCAGCATCAAGCGCCTTCTCTAATCTGTCGGCGTCAATCTCAACTGTGAGCTTTGCCATATTCTTCTCTAATGTTTCAACCTGTACACTCATTTAATTCATTTCCTCCTTAAAATTGTAACTCATGTACTAATCACCTCTATAATAGAACTTCTATTATAAAAAGGGCTTTCTGCCCTTGTGCAGTCATTGGGTAATTATATCACACCATTTTTTAAATATCAATACGCAAAAATAGGGCTTTCCAAGGCTTTTTTGCCCTGAAAAAACCCCATTTATTTTTTTGTGTAAATTATTCTACTGATTGTTGGTTATCTTTGTTGCGAGGACTGTCCTTCCACAATCTTTCTGCTGTGGGTTGCCAGTTTTTGGCATAAGCCTCACACTTTTCACACAGATGCTCTACGCTCTCCGGAGATTGTAAATCTGTGGAGTGTGCCCCTGTGGCTTCCACCATCTTCTGCAACGCTTCCGGATTTTCCAGCATCGGACATGGACGCAAATGGTTTTCGTTAAACGGCTGTCCGTCATGGTATGCCATAAAGATTGGTGACTGTAATACTTCCAGCAATGTATTGTTGCGAATATTCATATTAGAATAATGTATGAATACGCAAGGATCACAATCGCCGTTGGCATTGATATGTAAATAGCGGCGGCCGCCTGCGATACATCCGCCTACATAGTCCCCGTCATTCTGGAAGTCCATAGCAAATAACGGTTTTGTCAAACGGACCTGACGAACTTTATGATACATATACTCTCTCTGTTTCGGTGTCGGCAAAAGTTCCGGTGCCGCATCATTTCCCACCGGCATATAATGGAAATACCATACAAAGTAAGCTCCCCAGTCAATCATCTGGTCAAAGAATTCATCACTGGCGATAGAATCCAAATTCTGGCTGGTATAGCAACAGCTGATACCAAACGGCAGTTTTCTCTCCTTTAAAATATTCATAGCCCGGACAGCCTTTTCAAAGGTTCCGTTGCCACGTCTGCCATCGGTTGCCTCCTCAAATCCCTCTACGGAAATGGCAGGCACCAGATTCTTAACATCCAACATCTGATCTGCAAATTCTTCGTCTATCAAGGTACCATTGGTAAATGTCAAAAACTGACAATCATGGTGTTTTCTGCACAGCGCAATCAAATCTTTCTTACGCACCAATGGTTCTCCACCGGTATAAATATAGAGGTAAACTCCCAGTTCTTTTCCCTGCATAATGATGGAATCAATCTCGTCAAAGGTCAGATTCAACTTGTTTCCATACTCTGCTGCCCAACAGCCGGTGCAATGCAAATTGCAGGCACTGGTTGGATCCAAAAGAATTGCCCATGGTATATTGCAGTTATATTTCTTACGCATTTCCTCCTGTCTCTGCCAGCCGATAAAATTGGCATTGAGGAAAAAGTTTTCAAACATAGCTTTCACAACATCTGTGTCCGTGTCCTTTAAAACACGCATCATCAGTTGATTCATATTGTTATCCGGGTCATTTACCACCTGGCGGAATGCGGCTCTTTGTCTTCCCATCATGTTCGGGTCATCCCCCGCAAACTGATCCACAATATCCAACAATTTTACAAGATTCTTCTCCGGATCCTTCTCAATGTATCCGAAGGCTTTTTTCAGTCCGAATTGGACGAGTTTACTTGATCTGTTCATAACAATCACTCCCCTATATTTTTTTCTATTATAGCTCTTAGCTTTTGTTTAGAAAACAGACAAAGTGCCCGGATGTCAAAATTTTAGACACCTGAGCACTTTTGTAGTAAACTCTATTCTTTTTCTTCGTTTCCTTTATTTTGGAATGTCACCAACGTACTCTGTAAACTTCCCTTCATAAATAATACATAGTCCGCCAGACGTACCGTCTCCTCGTCCGGCATTCCTTCATCCAGCCAGTCCAGGAAAAAATTTACCAACATCCTTGTATAGACATGCTCGATAAAGGCCCGCTTATCCTCCGAAATATATTTTGTCTCCTGATAAGTCAAAATCAATCTGCGGATAGAGGGCAACATCTGACGATAAATAAACTGTTCATAATACATCCGGTTCTGGGAATCATAAGCGTGAAGCACCTGCTGCTGGCGGAAGCGGAAAAACCCAAACAGTTTCTTTAACTGTTCCTGCCAGTCTGTCTCCGTTTTCGCATAGCGCTCCATAAATTTTTTCAATTCGTTGTCCAGTGTCCATTCCATCAAATCGTAAATATCTGCAAAATGATAATAAAATGTCTGCCGGTTAATCCCGCATTTTTCTGCCAAATCCTTGACGGTAATGTGGTCAATGGTATGTTCCTGCAACAATTCCATAAAAGTATCTGCAATTGCCGCCTTTGTAAATTCTTTCATGTAGCTACCTCTTACCATAAAAAAGTAACCCCGGGTATCCCCGAGGCCACTTTCTAATTTTCTGCAAAACTATTTGTTGCTCATTTCCTGTTCCTGCTTCATGATCATCTTCTTGACCATTTCGCCACCGATGGAACCAGCCTGCTTAGAAGTCAACTCACCGTTGTAACCATCCTTAAGAGGAACACCAATCTCACTGGCTACCTCCTGTTTGAATCGGTTCATTGCATCTTTGGCTTCAGGCACTGCCATTCTTCCAGAACTACTGTTTGAAGAACCACTCATGTCCATTACCTCCAATAATTTATATTAAGATAAATCTTCGGCTGCAGGTGCAGCCTGCATCAGTTCACGACCATATCTGATGTTTCCTGAAGATTTATCTAATGCTAGTATGAACATTTTCGTGGAAATTATTTTAGGAAAAATCTGTCAACGTCAGCCTCTTAAAAATTTTTATACATAAACTTTTCACCCAGAGCCACTGCCTCTTCATGGTTTTTGAAATATTCAACAATGGTAAGGGCAAAATCTATAACCGTTCCCATACCTCGGCTGGTGATGATATTGCCATCCACCACAACCTTGTCCTCCAAATAGGTACACCCTTTCATCTTTTCTGCGAATCCCGGGTAAGAGGTTGCCTTCTTTCCCTGAAGCAGACCGTTTTCTCCCAGCACACTTGGTGCGGCGCAAATCGCTGCTACCAGCTTGCCTCCCTCTGCAAAGGATTTGATGGTTTCTACCACTTTGGGGTTCGCTCCCAGATTTGGTGTCCCCGGAATTCCCCCCGGCAATACCACTCCGTCATACTCTGAAAAATCCACCTGGGAAATCAGCTTATCTGTCTGAAAAACCACTCCGTGGGAACTCTTTACACTTAAAGAATCAGAAATAGAAACCATATCTATCTCCATCTTGGCCCTTCTAAGTATATCTACCACTGCAAGACCTTCAATCTCCTCACAGCCCTCTGCCATAAAAATTGCAATTTTACTCATTCTCATTTCCTCCTAATGCCATATTCACATTGTGATATCTCGGGTCAAAGGTCACCTCTTCCCCAAACCACTTTGGTGGGACAAAGTCTTGAATCTCTTCCTCTGTCTCAAACTCAACCTCTGCCATAATAAGCGGTTCCATCGCGCCATGAAATACATCTAACTCCACTGTCCATCTGTCGTATGGAATAAAATATCTGGTCTTAGTAATGATACGGCCATCTGCCTTTTTCAAAAGATGCAGATACGCTTCTTCTGTCAAAGTGAATTCTTCTTCCTGACGAACCATCATTCCCTTGGATTTATAGGTCAGAATATAATCCTTATCTTTTTTTCGCACTCGAATCACCGGAGCCGCACAAAGATATGCCTGCTCTATTTCACTATGCGGATACCGGTTCAAATTCTCCGGCATTTCTTTAAGCAAAAATTTCTTTTCTATCTCCATAAAATCACCGTCATATCCTATCCCCGTCCAACCTCAAAATGAGCTCTGGTGCGGATGCATTTTTTTAATTCCATTATCCGGTCGTCCAACCTGCCGTCATCCACAATCACATCAATGGATGCCGCCATCTGATTAATTAAATGGTCATCTAGCTCATCTTCCATATCGGAAAGTATCTTTAATTTATCCGAAAAAGAATCCGCATCCAAAAAAGCCAAGAATCCGGGATTGACTCCCTCTAATTCCGGTTCCTTCTGTACACTCTCACCACTCTGCTGGCTGATAACCTCAACAGGACTCTCCTTTAACTTTTGCGCCTCTGTGATATTATGGTTCCCCACATATTCAAATCGATATTCCTGACTCACCTGTGGATACTTTACATGGTCCACCGGACTGATAAACATATCATAAGGTCTGATATAGGTCATAAAATTCCCATACAATGCCTGATATACCACATAGGGTTCTCTGGTCTCCGAGTGAGTGGCAACCGCAACAATCTGATAGTATTTATTTTTAAAGTGTCGGTATAGTTCTCCCGGCATAGGTCTTCCCTGGGGCATTACTTTCTTCCTCACATTCTAAGTGTATTGGTCTCATAAATGCATCTCGCCAAATCTTCGGATGCAAAATCCACCACAATTATGCCATAAGCGGTACCTTTTTGCCAGTCATAATCTTTGAGATATTGGTTGATGGTGGTGGCATATTTTTTCGGATGTCCCACTGCCTTACTTCCGGTGGTGGAAGTAAAGTTCACAGAAAAGGTATCTTCCGACGCCTGACAATTCTCCATATCGTCCACAATGGCTTCAATCTTGTCCCGGGTGTCATAGTTGAATCGGTCCTGCACCCAGAGTTTTTCGTTGTCATTTATCATAGACTGCCCATAAGGCACATCTACCACTTCCTTATCTCCCTGGTCTTCCCAATCAAACTTTAATCCGCTGCGCTCTTCTCCCACACCAAGTTCATCCTCAAAGCGGGTTGCCAGAACAATCTTTCCCCTGGCCTCTTCCATAGTAGGAATTTCATTTTTGGTGTACCATTTTTCCGGATTTTTATCAATGAAAGCGTATAGAAGTTTCTGAATCTCCTTTACAGAATCATCTCCATTTTCCGCTTTCATACACAATATCACTGTCTCCGTGGGATGTTCCTCCAGAAAGTTTATTACATCCTCTCCCACCTTCTCAAAATAAAGTTTTGAAGAAAACGGCGATTTTCCCATTCGGCAGCTGGCAAAATTGTGTTTCATCACCAGGACTTCTTTGTCATCCTTTTCTCCCAACACCAATCGCATATCCATATAGCGATAGCCGTTTTCCAACTGCTCCCTAACGCTGGTATCCTGACACTGGAAAATATAGCCCAGACTCACATACTGGGTACAGGTGTCGTGAGTTCCCGGAATGGAAAGTTCACTTAGTTTCATCTCGTCATCCACCCCGGCCATCCAATCACCGGAAGATGTCTCCTTCGCCTTAACCGGCGACACATAGGCAAACACCGCTCCTATAACCAACATCATCCCCAATAATGCCGCCACACCCCGGCGGAACTTTTTCATCTTATTCATTTTCAACCCCCATAATCGTTCTTTATAACCCCTATAGTATATCATAAGTTTTCATATTTTTTACCTGTTTTTCCCTAAAAATTGTGTTAGTATGAAATCAGCTATTTGCGAAACTGTCAGCAGAGGCAACCGGGGGCGCACCAGCCTTTTCGCTGGCAGGATTTTAGACAGAATTGTAAAATTTGTGAAAGGGCGGCATTCCCTTAACGTTTGTGTCCGGGCATCGTTTCGACTGCAAACTTATATTGCACCTCTGGCACAGACACCCATCAGACTTTCTAGTCTGCCTAAGCGGGGTGCTTCACAAATTTTATTGTGCCCGCTCTTGGTTATGTCACCCACAGAAGTTTTCATCTCTGCACTATGTGATGTGGGCGCAAACACAAACCGCGGGCACGGTATTGTTCATCACCCCGCATAAGGCAGACACGAAACCCTTCAAAAGGTGTTCTGTGTCCAGAGGTGCAACATAAGTTCCTGTCGAAACTTGAACGGACATAAATTATCAGAAAAGGGAATGCGCCCTTTCTTACAAATTTACAATTCTGGATAGTGAGTGCCAGCGAAAAGGCTGGTGCGCCCCCGGTTGCCTCTGTTGACAGTTTCACAAATAGCTGATGAAGAAATAAGAAAAGGGGAATCTATGATGTTAGAACGAAAAGCTTTGTTAGCATTAAATTTTTATAAGCGTAAACCTTTCACCGGTAGCGATGGTAACCTTCGATACCGTATTGAGAAAGTAGAACTGCCCATAGCCGACTCCGAGGAAACGGAGACCAAGCTGCAGGCAACCATCTGGCCCGGTCCTTTTGCCTTTGCCAAAACACCGGATGAAAAAAAGACGACCTATCAGACCGCCTTTTCAGAAGAAGGATTGCAGGATATCACCCAGTGGATCAATCAGCAACTCCCTTTATACAATCAATCAAATTAAGATGATATTTTTCTATGAAATTTTCTGCCTTGGCAAATGCCCCTCTGTCTCCAATCTGTGCCGGAGCATGGGCATCAATTCCAAGAATCACTTCGTTTTGTAACTCTCCTATCAAAGAGAAACACCGGTCTGAGGGATAAGGTCTGTCATCCAAAGCCCCCAGTAAGTTGTACTCCACAGGATAATGATTTTCCTTACAGAAAGTAAGGAGTCTCTTCATCTGGGAAGTCCATACCTTTTCATCCCCGGAAAAATTAATTAAATCCGGATGTGCCAGATAGCTATACACTCCGGTGGAAAGTGCTTCAATGCAGGAACTGATGTATTTATCCAACACAGCCTCGGAATCTGTACCCCAACCGGAGTACACAATCTTTCCGTCCACCTGCAAGAAATGCTGGCCTAAAATCAGATAATCATAAGGGTAATCTGACAGACGCTTCATCTGGTCCTCAAATTCCTCCGGAAAGTATTCTCCCTCGAATCCTACCAGAATCTCAATATCATCTTTGTATTCTTTTTTTAGTTTTAAGATGGAATCAAAATAGTCTTCCACCTCTGCATAGGTCATTCTCACTCTCTGAATCACATCATTTTGAATGGAAACAGGAATGTGGTCAGAGAAGCCAAGCACTTCAATGCCCTGTGCAATGGCTGCCTCCACATATTCTCTGTCCTCGCCCACCGCATGATGACATCTCTTGGTGTGAGTATGATAATTTGTTCTTAAGTAGTCGTTCATTTTTATCGTTTCGCATGCATTGAAAATGCATCCATTTCATAGTGTTCCAAGTTTTCGTGAATGCCTCTGTCGTCTGCTTGCGCAATCATTGCATCCCTATCCTTTTTAAAGGACTGCTGTGGGTTAAAGGCACTTGGTCCGCCTACGCATCCACCTTCGCAAATCATTCCCTCAATGAAGTCTTCCGGCAGTCTGCCCACCTTCATCAAAAGTAATGCCTTCTTACACTCAGCGGCTCCATTACATTTATTAACGGTAGCTGCAATCTCATCATTGCTCTCCTTCAAACTCTGAAGTACCGCATCGGTAACACCACCTGTATTGGCAAATCTCTTACCATATACAGAAGACTCCTGATATGTATTGTCATCCTGCTGAAGTTCCACACCCTTGGCACGCATAATCGCACGAATCTCACTGTAGGTCAAAGCGTAATCTGCATTTCCTTCAATGGCGTGATCCTTAACCTCAGATTTTTTTGAAATACAAGGTCCGATAAATACTGTCACAGCATCCGGTTCCTTAGCCTTAACCATACGGGATACCGCACACATTGGGGAAATGGTTGTGGAAACATTGTCAATCAATTCCGGATAATGCTTCTTCACCATATTTACAAATGCCGGACAACATGAAGTGGTCATCTTTTTGCCGTTCTTGTATGCCTCTGCCCATTCTTCCGCCTCGAAAGCTGCTGTCATATCTCCGCCTAAGCCCACTTCAATCAAATCTGTAAAGCCTACTTCCTTCATAGCTTTCTTCCAGCTATTCATAGTGATTCCGGCACCAAACTGTCCCTCAGTTGCCGGAGCAACCAGCGCGTATACCGGCTTTTCTGATTTGATGGCATCAATCACATCAACAATAAAAGTCTTGGAACCAATGGCCCCGAATGGACACTTATGTATACAAAGTCCGCAACGAATACATTTCTCTTCGTTAATCACAGAGATACCATTTTCATCATAGCTGATGGCATCCACAGGACAATTAAATTTACAAGGTCTCTTTAACGCTGCAATGGCATGATACGGACATGCCTGCGCACACTTTCCGCACTCCTTACACTTTGAAGCATCGATGTGGGAACGATGACGCCCCATCTCAATGGCTCCGAAATTACAAGCATTGATACATGCCTTACCAATACAGTTCTGACAGTTATCTGTAACTACATAACTGGAAATCGGGCAATCCTCACAGGCAGAGCTAATCACCTGTATAATATTTCCGTCATCCTTTACTCCCGGGGCCTTGCCCTCTGCCAACCGAACTCTCTGACGTATAATTTCTCTCTCTTTGTAAATACAACAACGAAACTGTGGTGTTGGTCCAGGAATCAGCTCCATAGCGATGTTGTCTCTCTTTTCCTCTAACTCCCCAGAAAATGCCAACTTTGCTACTTCAAACAGTACATCATGTTTAATTTTGATTACATTTTCATCAGCATACATTTTTTGGTCCCTTTCTTAAATAAACTTTTCTATGTGCCCTAATTGTATCAGAAACTCTCTTGTTTGTCAAAAAAATAACAATCTCATTCTTGTTCTTTATTACATACATATCAAGCAATTTCTGCGGAAACTACTGACGTAATCGACGGTTGATTTTTTTCTTTGTCTTCATCTCGTACATTCTCTGATCTGCCATACTGTAAACCTTTTCCGTCATCTCTCCCGGACACTCAGAGCGCTTTGCAACACCGTAAGAGGAATCTATGGTATAGGACAATTCTCCGGAACGTCTCTGCTCCAGTTTTACCATCCGGTTCAAACACTGGTCCATCTGGGAGAATTTATCCTCTCTCACAATAACCAAGAACTCATCTCCGCCCATCCGAAAAACATCTCCCACTCCGTCAAAGGCAGACTGTAAAATCTTTGCAAACTCCTGAAGTAACTCATCTCCCTTGGTGTGTCCAAGAGAATCATTGATGGTTTTTAATCCGTTCAAATCCAGATTTACCAGTGCGTAATCCTTATCGGATCTGTTTAACTTCCGAAATTCTTCGTTACACTTTGTCCGGTTATAAACTCCGCAGAGTTCATCGTGATACACCCGTTCTGTCAACCATTCCTGTTCTGCCCGGTCCATCAAAATGCTGTATACATACAAAATATAACTATTCAGCAAACAAATAATAAATGCCAGTGCCCCCACCTGAATGATACTAAAGGTCAGCATCTCGTTATCCTGGAATACATACTTCTGTAGGTTGAACCGAATCAAATCCAAACCGATAGTAACAGACAGCATAATAATTCCCACATATAAAACCATACTGGAAACATCAAATTTCTTCTTTTTGTCAATGGAGGTGGCTGCCACCAGAACCAAAGATACCCCACCAAAAATATGGAAGTAACTCAAAAATCTCGGATAGTGTTCCACGTTAGTAAAATGTAAGATGGTTGTAATTATAGCAAACAGGAACAGCAAAATTGCCACCCCATATACAATTTGTCTCTTCCACCGGGAAGCATCTTTACGCACCTCTGCAATTAGCAGCACAAAGGCAATTGGGGCAAAATAAAGTGTCATATACTCCACTGTACTGTTTGCCGCTAGGTCCACATCAAACACCTGCAACACTTTCATATTGCACATAGACCATATTCCCATCAGGAAACTGAAAACACCAATATAAATCAAACGCACAAAGGTCTTGTTGTACCAGACAGACACACTGCTGATCACCATCAACAAAGCCCCCAACAATGTCAAAAACATACAGATACAGATTCCCACCATATTGCGCCGTGCAAAATTTTCATAGACTCCGGAAGTTTTTGACAGGGTAGGCGTCAGCATATTGGTAAATGCATCCGGCTCCCGGACTTCCATGGTAACCTGAATCATCTTTCCTGCACAATCATTGGGCAAATCAATAAAATGATATCCACTTCCCACCAGCCGATTTTTCTTTGCATACTCCTGACCGTAGGTATAAATCACCTTACCATCCACCTTTACTTCCACCGTGGATAAATATACCAGAAATGTCAAAGTTTCCCCGTCTTTTACATTCTCCGGCAAGCGATTTAAAATCACCACCTTGTCCCCTATATTTAAATGTTTGAATTTCACCTCCGGCAAATCCGCATTATCTGCCACTTCCATACCATTTAAAGAGACTTTCCATCCCTCTTTAAAATCTCGCATTCTTGCACTGGACTGGTTCTGTCCCAGCATCCATAAAACAAACCCTATACAGGCAAACGCAATCACCAACGATACCAGTGCCAATATATGTTTTTTCATCTTGCCCTGTTTCATTGTTCTCCCCATTTTTCTACTCTACTTTGATTGTACCAAGCAAATATCCATTGGATGTCTGCTTTAAGTCATTTCCCAGACGAATGCTTTCCCCTGTGTCTGAATCCATCATAAGGAAATATACCTTGTAACTCCCCTTTTCCAATTTTTTAATATCTATTTTTTTTGTAATTTTAACACTTTCTCCCGGATTCCAAAAACGACTGTCCTGGTTTACCGGAAGGGTAATCAGCTCGTCCGTTTCTGTATTTTTCAAAAGGATACTGGTATCAAAGGGATGATACGCATTGGAAAATCCCTGATTATTTAAGGTTATCTGTATGGAGACTTTCTTGTCCTTCCATGTATTAAACCTCACCTTTGCATCTGAAATGCAGAAGCGGTATCCCAGATGGGTAGTCATATAATCATATCCCGTAATACCAGAAAACACATCATCCAACCGATAGGTCTCATTTTTCCACTGTTCAATACAAGGCTGTGGTGCATCTGCGCTCAGATAAGAAATATGTCTCTGCTGTAACACCAAAATGGCTGTGGCCAGGTCCTGCATTTTTTCATCTGCTCCGATGATACCTCCGCTGGGTACAAAATTGCATATCTGCTGTAATTGCTTGGTATCCGCCTCAGATGCCAGGGTTGAAATGCCTTCGTCAAATATTCCCAGTCTGGAGGGCAGACTTCCTGTGTATGCCAGTTCTTTGGTAAGCATAATGCTTCCCTCTGTAATCACCCCATACTGAAATGGATTTTGTACCGTTAAAAAAAGTTTCTTATCCGTCAGGGATGCCAGATACTTGGTAAAATCTATCAGGTTCTCCTCTGACCATAAGGAGCTTTCCGAAGCCGCTCCTTCTAGAAATATCCCCTGTACTTCAAAGATATTCGCTGCATATTTGTTAATAAGTGGTGCCAACTGCTCCATATGAAGATAGACTGTGGCTACATCCTTTGGTGCTTCTCCATAGCAAAAATTTAAAATCATCTGCTTGTCCGTGGCTGACCAATAGGAAAGGATTTTATCGATCTGATCTAAGCCCCCATCAGAAATCCCGTTTTGGCTGAAAGCACTTAAATCAAACTTCACCTGACATAATCTGGTATTGTTATCCGCTTCCAATGCCAAATCAAAAGCCCCCTGATCAAACATTACAAATTCATCTGAGGGCTGATAGGAATAGGTGTGATACCATCCGCAATAGGGATTGTTCAGTGCCTCATTTGAAAGCTTATAATCTGCCTTTGCAAAGGTTAACGTAATATTTTTTTTGTATAGAAATAACATACCTCCCAGACTCAGTCCAAACAAAGCCAACACAAGTCCAATAAGGAAATGCATCCCCCGATTCTTTTTTTTATGAAGCCTGCTCATAATTCTCTCCAAATTTTTCTTGACTTCACTTCCAAAAAAAGATACAATACTAACTGCGTGCAGGAGTGGCGGAATTGGCAGACGCGCAGGCTTCAGGTGCCTGTGGTAGCAATATCGTGTGGGTTCAAGTCCCATCTCCTGCACTCTTTTTTTATTCTTTTTTCAGAAAATCAAAACAAGTATTTATTCTCAAATTCATCCGCCTCTAATGGCTTATCGTAGAGGTATCCCTGAATCATATCAATATTCATCTCGCCCAAAACATCTCTTTGTTTCTGGTCCTCAACACCCTCCACACAAATATGCATATTCAAAGCATCTGCAATCTGTGAAACAGATTTTACAAAGGTATCTGAAAAGGCATTTTCGCCAATGTCTTCCACGAAGCAGCGGTCAATCTTAATTACATCAATAGGCATACTGCGAATGTGATTTAAAGAAGAGTATCCTGTTCCAAAATCATCCAGTGCAACCCGCACACCCATATTTTTGATTTCTCCCAGGACATACTGCATCCGTTTCATATCATTGATTGCCAACCCCTCTGTAACTTCCAGGGTCAGATTTTTAGGATTGATTTCTGTAGTCTCTACTGCATTTCTGATTACATCAATAATATTATTCTGCACCAACTGAACCACAGATAAATTCACATTTACCTTGTACTCCGGATGTCCGAAATCATTCCAGTATTTACATCTCTTGCACGCCTCTAAAAGAACATGTTCTCCAATCTGGTTGATAAGTCCTAAATATTCTGCCAAAGGAATAAACTGGGAAGGCATAACAAATCCCATAGTAGGTGAATTCCAGCGCACCAACGCCTCAGCACCACAACAGGGATTGTTTGGTTTTGTCACATCAATAAGCGGCTGATAATAAACCTCAAACTCCTGACAACCTCGCTCCACAGCTTCCCTAAGACTCTTTTCCAAATCCAGACGTTCTACCGCACTGCTCAACTGCTTTGCATCATAATATTCCACGCGATTTTTTCCCAGACTCTTTGCTGCATGCAAGGCTATGTCTGCCCTCTGCATAAGCACTTCCGGTTCCACACCATCCTTTGGAATCTTCACCACACCCATACTCATGGTGCAATAATAAGTAGCCCCCTCCAAATACCAGGGCTTTGTAAATATTCTCTGAATGGAGGTTATCACGGATTCCATTCTGTCAATCTGTCTGCCTCGGATCAGAACCACAAACTCATCTCCGCCTACACGATAACAGCAATTTTCGATTCCATCTATGTCCTGTAGCGCCTGAGCCACCTTTTTTAACAGTAAATCTCCCGCCTGGTGTCCCAGTCCATCATTAATGTTTCCGAAATCATCCAAATCCAAAACCAGCACCGCACATTCCCCACCGGAACGCACAACCTTTTGGCTCTCTGCGACAAAATCCTCCTCCAGACGTTTACGATTGTAAAGTCCTGTGAGATAGTCCAGATTTGCCTGTCTCTCTATTTGTTCCTGATATTGTTTATTTTTTGAAATGTCGTAGATAGTAACCAGTCGTACCGGACGCTCATCCACCCAATGCATAGAAGAAAAGGATAGTTCAAACCAGCGATTGCTTTCCTTTGCATAAAATTCAATAGGTTTCTTATCCTGCTGTTCCTGTAACAGCGCTTCTTCTAATTCTGCTATATCCTCTTTTCCCAAATCCATAGACTTATAAGTTTCATTAATATACAAAGAGGTGCCGCTTTTCAAATCAATCACACTGACACCACAACCGGTGTTCTCCAGAATGGATTCCAGCGCAGAATAAGAACTGGCAAGAGAATTCTTCGTCACCCGCTTTGCCAAAATGCTCTGCACTACGCACTTGATGTCATTCATAAAGCGAACGTCTTCCACCGACCATTTTCTTCCCTGTTCCATGAATATGAAGCATAAATACATCCCCATCTTTCCACTGATACTGATAGGCAAAAATGCTCCGCATACAATCCCGTATTTTGCAAAAAAATCCGTGAACGGTTCCGGAGTTATGGTATCCGGTGAAATGGTGTATGGACGCCCTGTCATAAAAGGAACCTCCTCTTTTTTAGGCTCGCCAAAAACAGGAGCTAACCGAAAAGTCTCCTCCTTGGCCCACTCACATACCAACTCCACCTTTTCATTGTCTGCCCCAACCTTCATAAGGCTGCAGTTTGACACCTTGAGATAATTTCCCGTGACGTCTAAAATATTTGTCACCACTTCTAAAAAACTATCCTCTGATTCCATCATTCTGAGAACATTGGTGAGAACTTCTGTCTTTTCCAAACGGTCCAACATCTGTTTTCCTTCTTTTTCCAGGGAATTCACATCACCCTTTAAGGACTCCAACTGACTCTTGTTGGTAAAATAATGGTGTAAAATCACTTCCATCAAAGCAATGGCGTTGTCAAAAGCCTCTCTTCCGGTCCGTAAAATCTTTGCAGGAATAAATACATCCTCCGGAATCTGCTGAAAATCAATTCCAAACATCAACCAAGCGCCTAAAAACTCACCTTTTTTGCCCCGGACAGCCACTCCACAGTTTAATACATAGGGCTGTTTCCCCGGCATTTCAATAATATTTTCTCCTTCTACATCCGAAAAAGAAGCCACCAGTTCTCTTTGCATTTCCACAGGAAACAGTGTGCTGATAAAATTTTCTTCCTCCTCATCAGAAGTGAACTCTGTCACACGCTCCATATCTCTTTTCACAAAACTGCAATATACATAATTCGCCTTCATAAAAGAGTCCTGCATTTTTTGCATTTTGTCCTGTTCAAAGTATTCTGTTTTCCCTTGGGATTTCTTCATTTCCTCCCGGTTCACTCCATTGTGTAAATGCATAACCTATCCTCTTCTTTTTATAATAAAAATATTTTCTGCTCCACGCATTGCAATCTGGCGAACCAACTGTAATTTGTCATGAAGTCTGATTTGTTTTTTGATGGCATTTTCCTCTGTGGAAAGCACAAAAAGTAATGCCTGGTCCGTGGTAACTTCAATGGCTTTATCAAAAAAGTTACCATAAAATTCATCCACGATCTCCCGGGATTTATTTTCCATACGGGGACATTCCGTGATAATCTCATCCATCAGATAGGACGTGGTAAAATCAAAGAAATCACGGTTAATATAATAAAATTCCTGACCAAATGCCTCTGTCTGCTTTCTGGCACTTTCAATTGCCTGACCATAAATGTCCACGCCGTACACATCTCTGGCAGGCATTCTTTCGTATCTCTCAATCAACAGATTTCCCTGACCGCAGAAAGGGTCAAGGATGTGCGCATTTTCCACAAAGTACGGAGAAATCAACTCCACCATCTGGGCTGCTGTCACCGGTGCCATAGAGGTAGGCAGTGACTCCTGATGATATGCAAATCTATCCTTTGGGCAACCAAAAAACTTGCCATACAAAGAAAATGTCCCCTCTTTTTTCGGACATATCTTTATCTCCACCAAAGCATCACCGGAACCGTTCACAAGCTTATGATTTGAGGCTTCCTCCAACCGAAATGCCAGTTGCTTTAAAGGCAACTTCTCAGCCAATTGCTTTGGTCCCATATAAGAAAGTTTAAAGGTGTAAGATTTTTTATCTCCGTATACCTCTTTCAGAATCGGCATCAATTCGCTGTCTGCTATCCCCTCCGGCAAATGCTCTTCGTCCAGAACAATGCCTTCTTTTACCCGAAGTACAAACCATAACTCCCGGTAAAGACGGATTTTTTCTATCTTGGCAAGGGAATCTGTCACCACCCGTACACCTCTTCTGGTAACACTTCCCTGAAGATTGTGTTTTTTCAACTCCTGACACAAACTATCCTGAATGTATGGCTCCGCCACCAGCAAAAGAGCATGCTTTCTGCGAATTCCCTGAAAGGAAACTGTCTCTCCTTCATCCCAGACTGTCAGAACAGCCTCTATCTCCCTGCGCAACTCTCTGACGTGTTTTAAATCCTCCTCAGGGATATGGCTTTGATTGATATCCGTTAAAATCTGCCGTAATTTTGGCACATACACCTTTGCCGGATAAGATGCCAGACCGTGAATATAGGCGCTTTTGACAAACTTTGTATCCTCTCTGTCAAATGCATTCCAGAGAGCCTCCATCACCTTTTGAGATTTCTCCCCTTCTCCTATGGATTCTCCCAAATCCCCTAAAAGAAGAGCCGCATTCTTTCTGGTTTTTGCATCCGGCGATTCCAATAACTGAATCAGTCTTGAAATCACCTGAGACTCACAGCACAGGGGTTTCCCTTCAGGATTTTCTTTTAGCTGTTTTCTCAAATCGCTCAATTGCTTTCTGACAGATTCTTCTCTTAAAATCCCGTCAATCAACTGTTCCATTACTTTTTCTCCTCAGAGACATCTTTCTCTGCCATAGCTTTTTCTTTGTCCTTGTCTCTGCTCACCTTTAAATAACGTCTCACAAAACATAAGAGAACAATACTGACAGTGGAAATCAAATCATCCAGTGGTGTGGTGGTATTAATAACAATCATATGCCTTGCCACCAGGAAAATTATAGTTTCCAAAACATTGTCTGAATTTGGACGACAGAGCATCTTTATAAACTCAACACCGATGACGATGTTCAGAGCCTGTTCCATAAAATGTAAAAGACTTCCGGTTCCCTCACGGTTTGTCCAAAGATCGCCCACATGGGGAATCAATCCAATCAAGGAGATGACCACTCCAATCATCACTGCAACAGCCACGATTAATTCCACAATATGGCAGATATCCGTAGCCCATTTTTTTATTTTTTCGTCGTAAAGTTTTGCAAACATAAATTTCCTCATTTCTATTTTTTTCGATACTTATACAAAATAAATTTTAGCCTATCAGGTAGTGTCTTGTCAAACAAAAAGGGCTCCCCTTTACACCACCTGAAATGATGTAAAAGGGAGCCCCTTTATCTGTGGGATTAAACTTCTACGGTCCATCCGTACTTGTCTTCTAATCTGCCCCACTGAATACCGGTTAAAGTATCGTAAAGCTTCTGAGTCAACTCTCCGGTCTTATTGTCATTGACAACCACTACGTCATCCTTGTAACGTAACTGTCCAACCGGTGAAATAACAGCGGCTGTTCCTGTTCCGAACACCTCTTCCAGCTTACCGTTATGTCCGGCAGCCATCAAATCATCAACAGAAAGTCTCTCTTCTCTGACGGTATAACCCCAGTCACGAAGAATATGAATCATAGAATCTCTGGTAACACCCGGTAATACAGTTCCCTCAATAGGAGCTGTCCAGATTTCTCCGTCAATCTTGAACATAATGTTCATAGATCCAACTTCCTCAACATACTTCTTCTGATTTCCATCTAACCAGAGAACCTGCTCATAACCGAGTTTTTCTGCTTTCATCTGTCCGGCAATAGAACCTGCATAGTTTCCACCGCATTTTGTAAATCCGGTACCACCTGCAACAGCACGAACATATTCATCCTCAACCATAATCTTTACAGGGTCAAGGCCTGAAGCATAGTAAGCACCAACCGGGCTACAGATAATCATAAACTTGTAAGAAGATGCCATATGTACACCCAAAGCCGCCTCTGTTGCAAACATATATGGTCTGATGTAAAGAGAAGTATTTGGTTCAGAAGGAACCCAATCCTCTTCTACCTTTACCAAAGCCTTTACAGCCTCTACAAAATCCTGCTCAGGAAATCCCGGCATACAAAGACGTTCGTTGGAACGAATCATTCTCTTTGCATTCATATCCGGACGGAATAACTGAATTTTTCCCTCCGCTGTACGATATGCCTTTAATCCTTCAAAAGTCTCCTGTGCATAATGAAGTACCATACATGCAGGATCCATCTCAATCGGTCCTTCCGGCACAATTCGAGCATCATGCCATCCCTGTTCCTTAGACCAATCACAGATAAACATGTAGTCAGTCATATATTTACCGAATCCAAGATTTGTCTCATCCGGTTTCTCTTTCAACGTTTGACGTTTTTCAAAT
>JALELK010000009.1 GCA_022768745.1 Lachnospiraceae bacterium | reverse complement strand
CCGGTCATATATTCGCATCCATGGTCTCCACAGCCCTCTACCACTGCGGTAGCACCGGAATTTCTCACACAGAAACGCTCTCCGGCAACACCATTGATAAAGGCTTTTCCGCTGGTGGCACCATACAAAGCCACGTTACCGATAATGATGTTTTCATCTTCTTTATAGGTGATACCCTCCGGCGGATATACGCTTAATGTTCCTCCGGAAAGTCCTTTTCCAAAATAGTCGTTACTGTCGCCCACCAGATCTAAAGACAATCCCTTTGGTATGAATGCTCCAAAACTCTGTCCACCGGCACCATGACAGGTCACCTTATAGGTATCCGGTTCTAACTCTTCTCCAAAACGTCTGGTAATTTCAGCACCAAACAAAGTTCCCACAGACCGGTCTGTATTGGTGACATCAAGGGAAATACTCTTGGGTTCTCCCTTTTCCAAAGCTCCCGCCATCTGCTTCATCAAAATCTTTTCATCCACAGTTTTCTCCAACTGGAAGTCATAGACATTCTTCTTGTTGTAACAAATCTTGCCTGCCTCTTTAATATACGGATTGTTCAGGATTGCAGACATATCAATCTTTGCATATCTGCCTTCCTTTGCCATGTCCTTTAAGGTCAAAAGATCCGTACGACCAACCATCTCATCTAAAGTGTGCATACCAAGCTGTGCCATAATCTCCCGAAGTTCCTGGGCAATAAAGCGCATAAAGTTTACAACATACTCCGGCTTACCGCTAAATCTCTTTCGCAGTTCCGGATTCTGTGTGGCCACACCCACAGGACAGGTATCCAGATTACAAACACGCATCATCACACATCCCATGGTAACAAGAGGTGCTGTGGCAAAACCAAATTCCTCTGCTCCAAGCATTGCCGCAATGGCCACATCACGACCGCTCATAAGCTTACCATCTGTCTCAATGATAACCTTGTTACGCAATCCGTTCATAGTCAATGTCTGATGTGCCTCAGCCAATCCCAGCTCCCAAGGGAGTCCTGCATTGTGAATGGAACTCTGTGGTGCCGCACCGGTTCCTCCATCGTATCCTGAAATCAAAATAACCTGGGCACCGGCTTTTGCAACACCGGAAGCTACGGTTCCCACCCCTGCCTCGGATACCAATTTCACAGAGATTCTTGCATCCTTATTGGCATTTTTCAAATCATAAATCAGCTGGGCCAAATCCTCGATGGAATAAATATCATGATGTGGTGGCGGTGATATCAAAGATACTCCCGGTGTGGAAAGTCTTGTCTTTGCAATCCAGGGATATACTTTCTTTCCAGGCAAATGTCCGCCCTCTCCGGGTTTTGCTCCCTGAGCCATTTTAATCTGAATTTCCTTTGCGCTAACTAGGTATTTACTGGTAACGCCAAATCGTCCGGATGCCACCTGTTTAATGGCAGAGCAACGGTTCAGTCCGTCCGGTCCGATGGTAAGACGTTCCTCTTCCTCTCCACCTTCTCCGGAATTTGATTTTCCATGGAGCATATTCATGGCGATTGCCATGGTCTCATGGGCCTCTTTGGAAATAGAACCATAGGACATTGCCCCTGTTTTAAATCTCTTTACAATTTCATCTACCGACTCAACCTCATCAATAGGGATACTCTTCTTTGGATACTTAAAGTCCACCAATCCTCGAAGGTTTTTGATGGATTCCTCCTTGTTAACAAGGGCGGTATATTCCTTAAACGTATTGTAGTCCCCAGTTCTGGTGGCAAGTTGCAACAGATGAATGGTCTGAGGGTTATACAAATGTTCCTCTTTTCCACTGCGCATCTTGTGCATTCCTTTACTGTCAAGGGTATTGTCTGTATGCAGGCAAAGGGGATCAAATGCCTGGGAGTGCAACACTTCCACATCATTTTGAATATCCTCAATCTTGATTCCCCCAATACGGCTCACTGTACCCTTAAAGTACTTATCAATCACATCCTGATGGATACCGATGGCTTCAAAAATCTTTGCACCCTGATAAGACTGTACGGTAGAAATACCCATCTTAGATGCAATCTTGATAATGCCGGTAATAATAGCCTCATTATAAGAATCTACTGCTGCATAATAATCCTTATCCAGCATCTTTAAGTCAATCAATTCCTGTATGCTTTCCTGGGCCAGATATGGATTGATAGCAGATGCACCATAACCCAGCAAGGTTGCAAAATGATGGACCTCCCTTGGCTCACCACTCTCCAAAATCATAGAGAGACTGGTACGCTTTTTCGTCTGTACCAGATACTGCTGCAATGCAGATACTGCCAGTAGCGAAGGGATAGCTACATGGTTTTCATCCACACCTCTGTCGGAGAGGATTAAAATATTTGCCCCCTCCCGATGGGCTCTGTCTGCTTCTACAAACAAATGCTCCACTGCCTTTTCCAGGGAAGTGTTTTTATAATAGATAATGGGAATGGTCTCAACCTTAAAGCCTTCCACATCCATATTTTTAATCTTTAACAAATCTGTGTTGGTGAGAATTGGATTGTTGATGCGAAGCATCTTACAGTTTTCTTCCTTTTCCTCCAATACATTTCCGCTGCTTCCCAGATATACCGTCGTTGATGTCACTATTTTTTCACGGATAGAATCAATCGGTGGATTTGTCACCTGGGCAAACAACTGTTTAAAGTAATTAAACAAAGGTTGATGCTGGTTGGACAACACAGCCAGAGGTGTATCGATACCCATAGCACTGATTCCTTCAGAACCGTTTAATGCCATCGGTAAAATGGAGGTCTTTAAATCCTCATAGGAATAACCAAAGGCCTTCTGCAACTTTGCCCGCTCCTCTTTGCTGTGGGTAGGAACTGACTTATTGGGAATCTTGATATCATGAAGATGAACCAGATTCTGATCCAGCCATTCTCCGTATGGCTGTTTTGTGGCATATTCCGTCTTTAACTTTTCATCATCAATCAAGCATCCCTGAACGGTATCCACCAGAAGCATCTTGCCAGGTTTTAATCTGTCCTTTGCCTTAATACGGCTCTCATCAATGGGCAATACGCCGACCTCAGAGGACAAAATCAGATAATCGTCCTTTGTCACATAATATCTGGAAGGACGAAGTCCGTTTCTGTCCAAAACAGCTCCCATAATATCACCATCAGAAAACAGAATGGATGCAGGGCCATCCCAAGGCTCCATCATTGTGGAATAGTACTGATAAAAATCTTTCCTCTCCTGAGCCATAGCCTGATTGTTCATCCATGGTTCCGGAATAGTAATCATCACTGCCAAAGGCAAAGGCAATCCATTCATCACCAAGAATTCCAATGTATTGTCAAGCATTGCAGAGTCAGAACCTGAGGCATTTACCACCGGGGTAATCTTTGTCATCTCCTCCTCAAGGAAATCGGAGTACATAGTCTCCTCACGGGAAAGCATCCGGTCTGCATTACCTTTGATGGTATTGATTTCACCGTTGTGAACAATAAATCTGTTTGGATGTGCTCTCTCCCAACTTGGGTTTGTATTGGTGGAAAAACGGGAGTGCACAATGGCAATGGCGGATTCATAATCCTCGCTATGTAAGTCTTCAAAGAAGGTGCGAAGCTGTCCCACCAAAAACATTCCCTTATACACAATGGTTCTGCTGGATAAGGAAACCACGTAAGTATTCTCACAAGTCTGCTCAAATACACGTCTTGCCACATACAGTTTTCTATCGAAATCCAGTCCCTTATTTACATTGTCCGGTTTCTGTACAAAAGCCTGCATAATATATGGCATACAGTCCACAGCCTTCTTTCCCAGAACCTTGGGCTGGGTAGGGACATCTCTCCATCCAAGGAATTCCAGTCCTTCCTTTTCCACGATGATTTCAAACATCTTTTTTGACTGGTTTCGGCTGAGTTCATCCTGTGGAAAGAAAAACATTCCCACACCGTAGCTTCTCTCCTCGCCTAAATCAATCCCCTGTTCTTTTGCCACCCTTTGAAAAAACTTGTGGGAAACCTGAAGCATAATACCAACACCGTCTCCTGTTTTTCCCTCTGCATCTTTTCCGGCTCTGTGCTCTAAGTTTTCTACGATTCCAAGGGCATCTGAAACGGTCTGATGGGTCTTGATTCCTTTGATGCTGACAACAGCTCCGATACCGCAGTTGTCATGTTCAAAATCCGGTCGGTACAATCCATTTGACATCTCTTGATTTTCCATATCTGTTATCCTTTCTAATGGTAGTATTTTATTTCAAACTTGCTTTGATAAATTCGGCAAATAATGGATGGGGTTTATTGGGACGACTCTTAAACTCCGGATGGAACTGAACGCCCACGTGGAATTTATTTTCTGTCACCTCCACAGCCTCAACAACCGCATCATCCGGAGATGTTCCGCTAATGGTTAACCCTGCTTCTCTCATCTCATCTCTGTATTTGTTGTTGAACTCAAAGCGATGTCTGTGACGCTCAGAAATTTCATTTTCTCCGTAAGCCTGCATCAACTTTGTTCCCTGGGCAATTTTGCAAGGGTAAGCCCCCAAACGCATGGTGCCACCTTTTCTCAGCACCGCCATCTGCTCCTCCATTAAGTCAATAATCAAATGCTGTCCTCCCGGGTTGAACTCACCGGAATTGGCATCTTCGTAACCGCAGACATTTCTGGCAAACTCTATGGCTGCCACCTGCATTCCAAGACAAATACCCAGATAAGGGATGTCATTTGTTCTGGCATACTCACAGGCTGCAATCATTCCCTCTACGCCTCTGTCTCCAAAGCCGCCGGGAACTAAAATTCCATCCAGTCCCTTTAGTTTTTCCGCCGCATTTTCCCTGGTGATACCCTCACTGTCAATCCAGTCAATCTCCACATTGGCATCGTTGGCATAGCCTCCGTGTAACAACGCCTCTCTGACAGAGAGATAGGCATCATGCAATGCCACATATTTTCCTACAATGGCAATTCTGGTTGTCTTTGAGAGACCGCCAATCTTTTTTACCATAGCCTCCCAAGAGGATAAATCTAACGTCTTGTTTTCTAAGCCCAGCTTTCTGCAAACCACGTCATCCAAGCCATTTTTATGAAGCATCAAAGGCGCCTCATACAGACAATTCATAGTATCATTTTCAATAACACAATCCTTTTCTACGTTACAGAACAAAGAAATTTTATCCATAATACTCTGCTCTAACGGATGATCCACACGGCATACAATAATGTCCGGTGCAATTCCCTGAGACTGTAATTCCTTGACAGAATGCTGTGTTGGTTTTGACTTATGCTCATTGGAGCCGGATAGCCATGGCACCAGGGTCACATGAATAAAGCAACAGTTTTCTCTGCCCTTTTCCAGAGATATCTGTCGAATGGCTTCCAAAAATGGCTGGCTTTCAATATCTCCTGTGGTTCCACCGATTTCTGTAATCAAAACATCTGCATCGGAACTTTCCGCTCCCATATAAATAAAGTGTTTTATCTCTTCTGTAATATGAGGAATCACCTGAACTGTCTGTCCCAGATACTCTCCCTTTCTCTCACGGTTCAATACATTCCAATACACTTTTCCGCTGGTGAGATTAGAATACTTATTTAAACTCTCATCGATAAATCTCTCATAATGTCCCAAGTCCAAATCCGTCTCTGCCCCATCATCTGTGACAAAAACTTCTCCGTGCTGATAAGGGCTCATAGTACCCGGGTCCACATTCATATAAGGATCCAATTTCTGGGATGCCACCTTATATCCACGCATTTTTAATAATCTTCCCAAAGAGGCTGCGGTGATTCCTTTTCCAAGTCCTGAAACCACTCCACCTGTTACAAAAACATGTTTTGTCATTTTTCTCTCCTTCTATTCATAGGTTCGTAAAATTTCTCTAGCCACATCTAATCTGGTGACCCGGTCATCCATTGCTTTGTGTTCTATATATTTATGTGCTTCCTCTTCTGTCATCTTACAATAAGAAATCAAAAGACATTTTGCTCTGGATACCACTTTTAGATTTTCTAATTTCTTTTGCAGTTTTTCGTTTTCTTTTTTTGCCATGGTAATTCGCCTCTGGGCAACCTTAGCAAGCTTTAATGCACTCCAAAACATCTGTTTACTAATGGGCTTTCCCACTGTAATCACACCATAGTTTTCCACATTTTCCGTGATTTCTTCCAGATATTCCGATTTTACAAACAGCAGAACCTGACAGATATTTTTTTCTGCAATATCTATCGATAACTGCTCTCCGTTTTCTCCCCGAAGCGGAGCATTTACAAGGCAGACATCATAATCGTAATCCACCAGTCTGCGTCTGGCTTCATTTCCGCTTTCTACCACTGTAATATCCTCATACTCATTCTTGGAAAGAAAATCCCGAAAGAAATCCACACCCTTTGGAGCATCACATATAATCAATGCTTTTCCCATATATGCATCTCCTTTCATCTTAGTCGAAACATTTTAGCATCTCTCCTGTTCAATCACTTCGATGAAACGATTTGCAATATCTTTACAATTTCCATTCTGTAAGAAATCGCTGTTCTTGGCACACTCCACAGCCTCCTGCAAAGAGCATGGCAATTTATCAAAGGATGCCTTTTCCTCATCCTTCACCAACCGGCTACTCTTGTCCACCGGTGGTGGAAGCTGCTCCTTATTTTTCACGCCTGCTATTCCTGCCTGTATCACCATAGCAATGGCAAGGTAAGGATTCATACCTGAATCCGGAGACCGAAGTACAAAACAAGTTCTCTTTCCCTGTACAATAGGAACCCTCAACAATCTGGAACGATTCTGGGCTGACCAAGTAATATACTTTGGTGCTTCATTTTCTCCAAATCTCTCATAGGATTCCACCTGGGTATTTAAAAACAATGTAATGTCTCTCATACGATGGAACACTCCTGCCATAAAAGCTTCCGTAAATTCAGGATTAATCTCATCCACATTCACACCATTTTTCCAAGTTGAGATTTTTAAATGAAGGCCGTTTCCGCTTTTTCCTTTGATAGGCTTCGGGGCAAAAGACGCAAACACGCCGTTTCTGGCTGAAATTGCACTTACCACATTTTTATATGTAATGAAGTTATCTGCGGTTCCAAGGGCATCCGAGGTTCTGAAATCAATCTCATTTTGTCCAGGACCGGATTCATGATGTGAGGACTCCGGTTGAATTCCCATCTCTTCCAGGCAAAGACAAATCTCTCGACGAATATTTTCCCCTCGGTCAAGTGGAGAAATATCCAGGTATCCGCCTTCATCCCACGGCTCATCCGTGGATCTTCCTTCCTCATCGGTCTTAAACAGATAAAACTCACTCTTCAGACCGATTCTGCAGGAAAATCCCATATCTGCACACTCTAACAATGTGTCTTTTAAAAATTTTCTAGCATCATACGGGAATGGAGTTCCATCCGGTAAAACCACATCACAATAAAAACGTATTACCCTGCCCTGCTGTGGTCTCCAAGGAAGTACACTAAGTGTTCCCGGATCCGGCTTTAAATACAAATCCTGATACAGAGAATCGTCATACCCCAAAACTAGAAAAGAATCAAAGTTGATTCCAATAGAAAACGCCGTGGGCAGTTCCTCCGGCATAATAGAAATATTTTTCTGATTTCCAAAAATATCACAAAATGCCAAACGTATAAATTTGACATCATTTTCCTCCACAAAAGTCATTACCTCTTGCACTGTATAATCTTCCATATGCACCTCCAAAAGTAAGAAATGTATGAAACAAAAAAAGCGCCCGGAGTCAAGTATAGAGAGTATCCCATACCCAACTCCGAACGCCGTTGTTCGTTTTCATACACATACTTTACTACACCAAAGTGCATTTGTAAAGAAATTTTTTTGCTTACTCCACATCCTGTAATGCTTCGTAATCTTCTTCACCAGTACGAACCTTAACGACCTTCAAAACATTGTATACGAAAATCTTTCCGTCTCCGATATGTCCTGAGTACAGTGCCTTCTTTGCTGTCTCAATTACCTGTTCAACCGGAATCTTGCTGACAATGACTTCTACCTTCATCTTAGGAAGTAAGGTGGAATCCATCTCAACACCACGATAATAAGAACCTGCACCTCTCTGGATACCGCAACCCATAACCTGTGTCACCGTCATGCCGGTAACTCCCAGACCATTCATTGCCTTCTTTAATGCATCGAACTTTGTAAGTTTTGCGATAATAACTACCTTATGCATACCTGTATTGAAAATCGGAACGCCGTTTGCATCCAATTCGTCTGCCTGAGCAACAACCGGAATTGCACGATCCTTCTTCAACTGTGATGCCTTGTCATAATCAGCCTCACCCAGGTCTGTGTTCTCATTCTCATCCATAGCCATCATGGTATCTGTAATAGAAAATCCGGCATAGGCACTTGGCAAACCATGTTCCATTGCATCCAAGCCTACGATTTCCTCTTCCTCAGAAACCCGAAGTCCTAATGTTTTCTTAATAATGTAGAAGGTAAGTGCCATAGTAACTGCCGTAAAGGCTGCTGTTGCACCTACACCCATCAACTGCAATCCCAACTGCTTAAATCCACCACCGTAGAACAAACCTTTTCCTGCAATCTGGTTTGCACCAAAGGTCACACCATCACCAATACCTCTTGCAAATGCAGGAGCTGTATCTGTAGCGAAAAGTCCGACTGCAATGGTACCCCAGATACCATTTAAGCAGTGAACAGCAACTGCACCAACCGGGTCATCCACTCTCAGTACATAATCACAAAGCCAAACACCAAAGACTACCAACACACCGGAAACTGCACCGATTACGATAGCACCAAAAGCATCGGTCACATCACATCCTGCGGTGATTGCTACCAGACCTGCCAATGAAGCATTCAAACACATGGAAACATCAGGTGCTCCATATTTTACCCATGTAAAAATCATACATACAACCGTTGCCACTGCCGGAGCAATTGTGGTGGTCACAAAGATGGAACCTAGTTCTTCAATGGATGTGGCAGCTGCACCGTTAAATCCATACCAACCCAACCAAAGAATAAATACGCCCAGAGCACCGATAGGGAGGTTGTGTCCCGGGAAGGCATTTACCTTGGTAATCTTGCCGTCTTTGTCCTTTGTGAACTTACCGATACGAGGTCCAAGCATTGCTGCACCGATTAACGCTGCAATACCACCTACCATATGAATACAGTTGGAACCGGCGAAATCATGAAATCCCATCTGAGACAACCAGCCGCCGCCCCATGTCCAATGGGCTTCAATTGGATAAATCACTGCTGAAATCACACCGGAATAAACACAGTATGAAATGAATTTTGTTCTCTCTGCCATAGCACCGGATACAATGGTTGCTGTTGTGGCACAGAACACTAAATTAAATACAAAGTTTGACCAATCAAAATTTGCATAGTTGGTGAAAATATCAAATCCCGGTTTACCAATCAAACCAATCATATCTTCACCTAACAATAAACTAAAACCTATCAGAATAAATACAACGGTACCGATACAAAAATCCATCAGGTTTTTCATAATGATGTTTCCGGCATTCTTTGCACGGGTAAAACCAGTCTCCACCATAGCAAATCCTGCCTGCATCCAAAATACCAACGCTGCGCCAATCAGAAACCACACCCCAAAGGTCTGACCTGAAATGGCATCTAAAATCTCCTGAGTCATAACTTTATCCTCCTTTTATTAAAAGACGTGCACATAGGAGGGATTTCCCGCACCTATGTGCACGTCTTTGTGCTACTTATTTTATTCTATTATTTTACGCTATAGAGCATCTCTCCATAGGTTGGATATGGCCAGATATCCGACGGAACCAAAACTTCCAACTGATCAATAATCTCTCTTAAGCTTCCCATATCTGCAAAGATAACCTCTCTGTGATATTTGGCCAACTCAAAGGCATCCTCGATGGTTTCACCCTTGGCAACATCTGCCTCCAATTTTTCAAGTCGCTCCAACATTGCCGATGTAAGTTCAGAAGCCTCTGCCAAAAGTTTTTCCTCTGCAAAGGTTGAAACAGATGCTCCTGTTGCCTTCTTTGCATTGATAATCTCTGCAAGAGAATACTGATAATCACAAGCAGCTCCCATAATGTCCTTCTTTGTCATAGAAATCAATGTCAAAGCCTCGATGTTAATGGTCTTATAGTAGTTCTCCAACATAATTTCATATCTTGCATAAAGTTCAGATTCACTGTAAACCTGATGCTTTGTAAATACATCAATGGTCTTATCTTCGATATATACCGGAAGGGCATCTACAGTAGATTTCAGATTTAACAAACCTCTCTTCTTTGCCTCCTCAATCCACTCTTCTCCGTATCCGTTGCCGTTAAAGATGATTCCCTTATGAGCAACCAGCTCTCTGCGAAGCAACTTATCCAAAGCTTTATCAAAGTCATCTGCTTCCTCCAATTCATCTGCAAACAAGCTCAAACTCTCTGCCACAATGGTATTTAAAATAACGTTTGGTCCGGAGATAGAGGCTGTGGAACCCAAAGATCTGAACTCAAACTTATTTCCGGTAAAGGCAAATGGTGATGTACGGTTACGATCCGTGGTATCCTTTGGAATATGAGGTAAAACTGTTGCTCCAATGGACATCAGTTCTTTTTTCTTGTCATGGTAATCAACGCCCTGTTCAATAGACTCTACCACATCGGTCAACTCGTCGCCTAAGAAAATTGACATAATAGCCGGCGGTGCCTCGTTTGCTCCAAGTCTGTGGTCATTTCCTGCACTGGCAACAGAGAGACGTAACAATCCCTGATAATCATCTACCGCTTTAATAACTGCTGTTAAGAACAGTAAGAACTGTGCATTCTGTGAAGGTGTTGCACCAGGCTCCAAAAGGTTCTTGCCGGTGTCGGTAGAAATAGACCAGTTGTTGTGTTTTCCTGAACCATTGACTCCTGCAAAAGGTTTTTCATGAAGGAGACATGCCATTCCGTGGCGGGCAGCCACTGTCTTCATCATCTCCATGGTCAACTGGTTATGGTCAGTGGCAATATTGGTTGTGGAGAATACCGGTGCCAGCTCATGCTGTGCCGGAGCTACCTCATTATGTTTTGTCTTTGCCAAAATGCCAAGTTTCCAAAGTTCCTCATCCAACTCCTTCATATAAGAAGAAACTCTTGGCTTGATGGTTCCGAAATAATGATCTTCCAACTCCTGTCCTTTTGGTGGCTTAGCACCAAACAAGGTTCTTCCGGTGTAAATCAAATCCGGACGTTTTTCATATACAGATGAATCTATTAAAAAATACTCCTGCTCAGGTCCAACAGTGGTGATAACCCTCTTTACATCCTCATTACCAAATAATTTCAACACTCTGACTGCCTGCTTATCCAATGCCTGCATAGAACGAAGAAGTGGCGTCTTTTTATCCAATGCCTCTCCGCTGTAAGAACAGAATGCGGTAGGAATGCAAAGAGTGTCATCCTTGATAAATGCATAGGAAGTAGGATCCCATGCTGTATAACCTCTGGCTTCAAAGGTTGCTCTCAGACCTCCTGAAGGGAAAGAAGATGCATCCGGCTCACCCTTTACCAGTTCCTTACCGGAAAACTCCATAATCACTTTTCCGCCCGGCTCCGGAGAAATAAAACTGTCGTGCTTTTCTGCTGTCACCCCGGTCATTGGCTGGAACCAATGGGTAAAATGTGTTGCCCCCTTTTCAATGGCCCAATCTTTCATAGCTGCAGCAACCACATTTGCCACATCAAGCTGCAAATGCAAACCATCTGCCACCGTCTTCTGCAACGCCTTATAAATATCCTTCGGAAGACGTTCTTTCATTACTGCATCGTTGAAAACCATACTTCCAAATAATTCAGGTACATTCATTGTCATAATATTTTCCTCCTTCTTGACAAAAAAGCGCACACGAAAACCTATCATTTCCGTGCACGCCATTGTGCAAAATAATTTTCATTTATTAACAACCACTCTGACCATAGTTTTTCAAAACTCTGGCAGATGGATCGTTTACATCACAGTTTTCCCAATTTTTGTTTGGCATCCAAAATCCTGCAATCATCTCAGCCTGATTTGGATAATACTTTTCAAACAATTCCCGGTATAACAATGATTCCTTGGTAAAAGGTGTGGCATAAGAATACTTTGCCGCCTTCTCTTCAAACTCCTCCTGGGTATACAAACCTTCTGCATACTCTTTTATGTAATCTACCATTGAGTGTCCCACCGCATCGGAAAAGGCTGCCTTTTCTCGAAAAAGGATGTCTCTCGGAAGATAATCCCCATCCTCAAATGCGTGACGCAACAGGTATTTCCCTTTGTTATAGGTATTCATCTTTAACTTAGGGTTAATGCTCAT
>JALELK010000070.1 GCA_022768745.1 Lachnospiraceae bacterium | reverse complement strand
AAGATTCCCCCTGCATATAACAAAATCCGTTCCAACTTCTGAGGAATCTGCACGTGAATTTTATGTTCTATTTTTTTCATTGTGCTACCTCCCCATTACTGCTTTCTGTACTGCCTGTGGTTTCCTGTGTTCCTTCCGTCTCTTCCAGCCCGGTTCCCGGATAGTAACAGGTCAAAATAAAGGTATAGGAACCTGCCCCAGTGTCATCCATATCTTCGGTTAAAGCATCCACAGATACCCGCTCCACAGAAGAAAATCCACGGAATGCCTGTATAGTCTTTGCCGCCACCGACTTGGATGGTGCTGTAAAGTAAATGCTTACTGCCTCCTGGGATGCGGACATCTCCGTGATGACTGCATCTGTAGGCAATGCTCCCTCCATCTCCTGCAAAAGTGGTAACAATCCATCATTTGATGTCTGGGTCATATCGTTCATCTCTATCAGTTCATCGTAAATGCTCTTTGTCTTCTGGTACTCATCATTAACCTTTTTCGCTTCCTGCATGGTGGCTATCTCAGATTCTAAGGATGCCTGCTTTCCCTGTAATACCACTCGTTTTACCACAGGAATCACAATAAGCACTGCACTGACCAGCACACATATGGCAAACAGCTTTCTGGCGGTGGAATTATCCCTGGGTTCCCTCAACAATTTTTCCAAGTCGAGTCCCTGTTTCTTTTGTACCAATCCCTTGGAGGTAGCTGCCGCCACAATAGCAGAAAAAGCTATACTTCTGATACCCTCATCCAGATTTTTTGCAGTCTTGTTCACAACCTCTACCGGCACTGCCCCAAAGGGAAATCCCGTTTCGGCTTCCATCAATTCTGCAAATCCTCTACAGGATGCCCCTAAACCACTCAAAATCATCTTATCAAATGCAATGCCCTGATTTTGAGACTGATAATACTCCAAAATTCGTCTCACATTGCTGATTACATAGCGCAATCCCTCGGTGGCCTCTGCCTTTACCGGTTCCGTCTGTTGCTTTTCATAGATAGAAGAAAAATTATCGAAAAAGCTTTCTGTCTCACTCATTCGCTCTAAAGTATCGTTATAGGAAAGTCCATCCCCGAAGAAATGGTTTTCCTGGAGACTGCGAACAGTCTCATCGATACCATAGGCAATACTTCTCTGAAGGGCAATCTGTCCGTCTTTTACTATGGTAATGGCGGAGAAGGTATCCTCCACATCCACATTCACCACATTTCCCGTGGGGAATATGTTCTTCAAGGAAAGAGCTACACCATTTTCGGCAAATTCGATGTCTAACATATTCAACTTACAAAACAATGCCAAGGTCTGGTATCCGTAGACAATATTGTTGTTTACCGCAAACAACTGTACCCTGTTTTTCCCATCCTTTGTGGTTCCGTTGACACGAAATGCCACATGACACTCCTTGGGATCCACCGGGAAGAAATTGCCCAGATTGGTTTTTATGTAGTCCCGCATCTTCTGCTCTTTCATATTCGGAATGATTTCTTCCTTGGTTCCGATACCGATGGTGGAAATCACAAAAACCACTTTCCTGGTTTTAATATTGTGTCTTTTTAACATTTCTTCCAAGGTGATTTTAAAGGACTCATTTTCATGAACCACCTGATTTTCAATCATCCCCTCCGGTGTCTCAAATGAAAAATACTGATACACCGCCGGACTGCCTTTGTAGTCTGTCTCACAAACCTTTGTAATTTTTGAACCAATCTCTATGGTGATAATACGTTCTGCCATAACTTTCCCCAAATCGCTTTATTATGAAATGCTCTGCCTATCCCAACAAAGCACCAATATACCAATTTATAATGTTATCTGCCCACAGGGCAGCCACAAAAATCCCCATACTCAAATAAGGACCGAAGGCAAGCATCCGCCCCGCCTTAAAAATCTTCATCCGCAAAATGTGTATGATGGCTCCTGCCACACATCCCACTGCAAACGCCAAAAGGATTCCCTTCCAGCCTAAAAATAATCCTGCAGCCGCCATCAGTTTTACATCTCCCCCACCCATGGCTCTGCCTTTACTAAGTATCACAATCAATTCCAGAATTCCGCTGACCAGCAAAAATCCCAACACATAATTGTACCAACAGTCTCTATGCAGGCACGTATGTAGTAGTCCTAAGACTAAGATGAACCCATTGATTTCCACTGGAATCTCATAGGTTCGAAAGTCGATTACACTTAACACCAGTAGCGCTGATGCCAAGAGACAGGTCAATCCACTCTCCCAGAAATCAAAATCGTTGGTCCAGAACACCAACACATACAACAATCCATTGATGGTCTCAATCAATGGATATTGGGGAGAAATTTTTTCTCCGCATTTTCTGCAATTTCCCCTTAGACATAACCAACTGACAATAGGGATCAGGTCATACCATTTCAGTCGATACCCGCAACTCATACAGTGAGACGGGGTGGTGACCACCGTCTCATGCTTCGGGATGCGAAAGATACAGACGTTACAGAAACTGCCAATCACCGCTCCGAAAGCAAATATAATGATGTATACGGGTATCAACATGGTTGTCATAGGGTTATCCTCTCAAAT
>JALELK010000065.1 GCA_022768745.1 Lachnospiraceae bacterium | reverse complement strand
TCCTTTGTCCAGATGTCAAAGGCTTCGTCATCTTCTCCATAAATGGAAGGATAAAGTCTGTCTGGATCCAATCCCAAAACCTGGGTCAAAAACTCCCATGACCAGACAATGGCCTCATGCTTAAAGTAATCTCCAAAGGAGAAATTACCCAGCATTTCAAAAAAAGTAAGGTGACGTGCTGTCTTACCTACATTGTCAATATCACCGGTACGGACACACTTCTGACAGGTGGTTACACGTCTGCGTGGTGGAATCTCCTGTCCTGTAAAGTAAGGCTTCAAAGGAGCCATACCTGCATTGATAAGTAACAAACTGTTGTCATTGTGCGGCACCAATGAGAAACTCTTCATAGCAAGATGTCCCTTGCTCTCAAAGAATTTCAAATACATTCTTCTTAATTCGTTTACACCAAATTTCTTCAATCTATCTTCCTCCGATTATTTATTCTTCTGTGTTCTCTTTATCAGCTTCCGCCGCCATTTTTGCGTTCTTGTTTTTTGCCAATTTAATTCCAATCATAGCCCCTGCCACAGCAATGGCCACCAAAATAATAAACAATAACACATAGGATAAGAAACTATTAATAACAACCATTATTTTTCCTCCTTAAAAAGAAACCTCTTAAACCACACTATTATATATAAAAATGCCCATCTTTTCAAGACAGGCACTTTAAATTTATTTTAATTCCAGCTGAGCATATCCCGCATCTTTTGTACATTGAATGCAGGCTTCCAGCAGTGCTCTGCCAATGCCCTGATGCCAATATTCCTTTGCCACAGCCATTCCCACTTCAGCCCTGTGCTTTACTTTATACAGTTCTCCCATAGACGCAATCCCTGCAGTTCCGGCAACTTTTCCATCTACAAAAGCAACGATTTCAATCTCCTCTTGACACAAGTCCGATTTCGTACTATACTCTTGCGAGTATGAAATCAGACTGACAGGAGATTTATTCTATGAATCAAATAAACTTACCTATCAATGCTTCCTTGCAGGAATACAACCGCATATGTAAGGAAATCAATAAAATATACCGGGAGGCGGCACAAAAGCTGGGCTTATCCAACAGTGCCTTTGATATTTTTTATACCATCTGCGAGTATGAGGATGGTTGCCAGCAAAAGGACATCTGCGAGGCTACCTTCCTTCCCAAGCAAACCGTTCACTCGGCCATTCACAATCTGGAAAAAGAAGGTTTAATTGTTTTAACCCCCGGCAAAGGTCGTGGGGTTAAAATCACTCTCTCTGGGCTTGGCAAAGAAAAAATCATTCCTCTGATGAAACCGGTTTTCCAGGGCGAAAGTGCCGCCTTTGATGCTATGACACTGGAAGATTCAAAAACTCTACTGGATTTAAGCAACCAATATGTATCCCATCTTCGGGATGCATTTTCTGATTTATAAAAAGAAAGGGATACCTATGAAAATTCAGTTATCGGATCATTTTACTTATAAGAAACTTTTAAAATTTGTATTTCCATCTATTGTTATGATGATTTTCACTTCCATCTACAGTGTTGTGGATGGATTGTTTGTCTCAAACTTTGTGGGAAAAACTGCCCTGGCCGCCATCAACATTATATTCCCTTTTATTATGGCCATCGCCGCTCTTGGCTTTATGATGGGTACCGGTGGAAGTGCTCTGGTGGGGCGAATTCTGGGTGAAGGCGACAAAAAACTTGCCAACGAATATTTTTCTCTCATTGTATATGCCACTGCCATTGCCGGCACACTCCTTTCCATTATGGGATTTCTTTTAGTCCCTACTATGTCAAGGTTCTTTGGTGCCAAAGGGGAGCTGCTTTCTATGTGTATTTTATATGGACGGATTTGCTTTGTCTCTATGCCGTTTTATATGTTGCAGAATGTGTTTCAATGTTTTTTCATCACCGCCGAACGCCCCCGCTTGGGCTTAGGGGTTATCATCGCTGCCGGAGTGACAAATATGGTTTTGGACTTTTTATTTGTAGCGGTACTGGAATTTGGACTTAAGGGCGCTGCCTTCGCCACCGTATGCGGCGAAATTGTTGGCGGGCTATTTCCTGTTCTGTATTTTGCAAGGGAAAATTCCAGTCTGCTAAAACTGGGGAAAACCCATTCTTATCCCCGTGCCTTGCTCAAAACCTGCACCAACGGCTCCTCCGAATTGATGACCGAATTATCCAGCTCCATCGTTACCGTACTGTATAATTTTCAACTGATGAAAATTGCGGGAGAAAACGGAGTTGCCGCCTACAGCACCATTATGTATGTAAACTTTATTTTTGTAGCCATCTTTTTAGGTTATTCTCTTGGAAGTGCCCCTATTATCAGCTTCCACTATGGTGCCGGCAATCACTCTGAACTAAAAAATATGTTTAAAAAGAGCCTGTGGCTCATAGGAATTTGGGGGGTATGTATGACATTGATTTCCCATATTTTTGCCAATCCTTTTACCAGATTTTTTGTGGGATACGACAAAGAACTTTTGGAGATGACCGTACACGGATTTCTGATTTATGCCACTGTTTATCTGATTAACGGTTTCAACATCTTTGGCTCCTCATTCTTTACTGCGTTAAACAACGGTATGATATCCGCTCTTATCTCCTTTTTGCGGACCTTGGTATTTGAAGTAGCCGCCATACTCCTGCTTCCTTATCTGTTTGGAATCAATGGAATCTGGAGTGCCGTGATTGTTGCAGAGCTACTTGCCCTTTGTGTCACCATATTTTTCCTGATAAAAAAGAGAGGTTACTACCACTATGGGTAGTGACCTCTCTTTCTTTATATCCATCAAATACTCACCCGTTAAAATGGCAACTTCATCTGTCCACTCTCTCCGGAAGTAAGTTCCACATCGTCAATCAAAAACTCTTCCGGCTGGTCTGCCGCTGTGGTTGCTAAGACATCACATCTCTCATTCTCTGGATGTCCGTCATGACCTTTCACCCAGACAAAACTCACCTGATGGGGTTCCATAGCTTTTAAAAGTGCTTTCCAAAGATCCACATTTTTTACGGGTTTTTTATCCGACTTAACCCAGCCTTTTTTCAACCAGTTATCTATCCACCTCTGGTTAAAAGCATCCACCAGATATTTGGAATCCGAATACAATGTCACCTGACAGGGCTTGTTTAATGCTTCCAGCCCCCGAATAGCCGCCATCAGTTCCATTCGATTGTTGGTAGTCTTTTTATATCCGCAGGACAGTTCCTTTTCGTGAAGGGTGCCATCGGCACTCACCACCTGCAAAATCGCACCGTATCCACCGGGTCCTTCCGGATTACCTCTGGCTGCTCCGTCTGTAAAAATCATAACTCGCATAACACAACTCCTGTTTTATTTCATTCTGCCGATAATGGCATTTGCCTTGGCATAGATTTCTGCTGGGTCAAATCCGATATTAAACTGACCAGCTTCATACAAAATCTTGCCGTTTACCATAGTAAGGGCAACATTCTGTTTACTTCCGCTGTAAACAATGTTTTTAATAGTGTTGTTTTCCGGCTGCATATTCGGCTGCTGTAAATCAATCATAATGATATCTGCTTTTTTTCCTACAGCAAGACGGTCACAATCATCAAGTCCCATACATTTTGCTCCGGCTGCGGTAGCCATATATAAAACATCCTCTGCCGGAACAACTGCCGCATCATTTTCACGGACCTTAGCCAAAGCTGTAGTTAAGAACATCTCTCTAAACATATCCAAACAGTTATTGCTGGCAGGGCCGTCCGTTCCAATGGCAAGGGAAATTCCCTCGTCCATATATCTCTTAATAGGAGCAACACCGCTGGCAAGTTTTAAGTTGGAAGCCGGATTCGTAACAGCAGTCAGTCCTCTCTTTTTAAAGATTTCAAAATCGGCATCTTCCATATGTACGCAGTGATATCCACCGCCGCCATACTGATACATTCCCAGAGAATCTGTAAGCTGTGTAGGCGTCATACCCCAACGTTCCTTGCACTCTTTCACTTCCAGTGCAGTCTCCGCATTGTGCAAAAATACAGGAGAATGATATTTCTGAGCCAGAGAGGCAACTCCCTCCATCAATTCCTTTGATGTGGTGTATTCTGCGTGAAAACCTATAATAAAGGAAGACAACTCACCCATATCATTGACAATATTGTAGTTTTCCTCCAACTGCTCAATAGTACCGCCAAAATTATTCAACCCGGAAGTCTGAACGGTACGGAATCCGCAATCAACAGAAGCCTTTGCATTCTTGGGTGGGAAGAAATACATATCAAAATTGGATGTGATTCCGCTGGTGAGATATTCCATAATGCCCAAGATATCCAGCCAGTAAATATCGTCCTCTGTAAGCTGTCCTTCCCTTGGAAATACAGAATCATACAACCAACTTTGTAGTGGCAAATCATCTGCAAACGAACGCAAAAAAGTCATAGCCGTATGGGTATGGGCATCCTTAAATCCCGGCATCAAAAGATTTCCCTTGGCGTCAATCTCTCTCTCCCAGGAAAGTGCCTCCGGCTTATCCTCTCCACTTCCAATGTAATAAATCAAATTATCCTTTGTCCAAAGTTCTCCCTGGACGATTTCAAACTTCTCATCTTCATTTAAAACAAGAATCTTTGCGTTAAAAAATCTTATATTCATACTTGTTCTCCTTTACCTTACATTTATAGTGCGAGGCATGTATATATACTTACTGTGTCTGACAAATTCTATGTTCAGATATCTAGATTTTTTATCTCTGTGTTTTATATAACCTTTGATATACGCAGCACACTAAGTTCTAGATTATTTCATGTATATTTTTTATGGTCTTACTTACCAGTGCGGTGAATTCCACTGATACTTTTTTCCCTGCCTCGATAACTTCTTCCTCCGTAAGGGGATGAGGTGAAATACCGGCGGCGAGATTGGAAATACAGGAAATTCCCACAATTTTCATACCCATATGATTTGCAGCTACCGCTTCGCAGGCTGTACTCATTCCCACTGCATCTGCCCCTAATACCCTGCACATATTAATTTCCTGGGGGGATTCATAATTCGGTCCGGGAAGCTGAATATAGACACCCTCTTTTAAATTGATACCTAATTCACAGGCACTCTTCTTGGCAATCTGCTGTAAATCCTCATCATAGATATGGCTCATATCCGGGAAGCGTACTCCCAGTTCCGGAATGTTTGCCCCACGAAGTGGTGACGGAACAAAAGTGGCAATCTGACCGGTAATCAGCATCAGATTTCCTGCCTGAAATCCCTGCTTGATTCCTCCCGATGCATTAGTGACAAAGAGAACCTTTGCTCCCATAAGCTTCATCAGACGAATAGGGAGTACCACATCTGTCATCTCATATCCCTCGTAGTAATGAACCCTTCCCTGCATAGCAACCACAGGAACCTCATTTACATAGCCAAACACAAACTGTCCCACATGTCCCGGTGCAGTGGACACAGGGAATCCCTCGATATCTTTGTAGGCAATGGTTGCCTCTATTTTCATCTGTGATGCATAATCTCCAAGGCCGGAACCAAGTACCAATGCAATTTCCGGTTCAAAGGGAACCTTATCCTTTATACTCTCATAGCATCTTGTTAATTTCTCATATACAGGATTCATCCTTCTCCTCCTTAATAAGCAAAAATAATAGGAGCCAGGCAAAACTGCCTGACTCCCACATTATACATCATTTCGTTGTATAAAGAAAGCAAATTACTCTGCTCTTTCCATAGCCTGAACGAAGTCTCTTGTACCTGCGAAGATTTCGTTCTTGTATGGGTTCTTCTTCTGCTCGATAGATCTCTTGATGATAACAGAGATGCAGATTACGTTAGCAACCAAAGCCAAGATAGAAACAACACCCTGAGCTGTTGGGTTAGCTGTGATGCCCATACTTGCGATTACATCACCTGATGTATTTACGCCACTGTTGTAAACAGCGATAGCCTTGTCATAAAGGTCAAGTGCTGAGTATCCCTGTGCACTTGCTCCTGCGTAGAGTGAAGGCAATACTGAGAATGTCTTGCTCAACTGGAACAATGGGACTACCTGAGCGAACATACACCAAATTGCAAGTGTGTTAGCACGGTTCTGAATCCAACCACCCTTGTTCCAAAGTGCGTTAGCAAATGTAGGAGCAAGAAGAAGTGCAACACCACAGTACCATGTATGTGTAGGTAAGTTAGCGTATGTATACTGGAAGTTCCAGATGTCGTATGCAACGATGAACCAAATGGTCATATCTGGCCACAACATATCTTCGGTATTCTTATCCTTTGATGAGTAAATTCCCCACCAGCCTGTCATACAGAAGATGTTGATTAAACCAGCGATAGCGTTGACAACGTTCCACCATCCACCATACAAGAATACACCTTCGTTTGAGGCCCACCAAGCACCTGAAAGGTCACCTGTTACAGCGAAAGCGTTTACTGCTGACTCCAAGTCAGATACTACAGCGATCATAATGTTAATTGCAACGATCAACCATGGGAATGGCTTAAACCAATCTTTGGCACCAATGCCCCACTTGTACTTGATCATCATGAAGCCGACACATCCGATGTCTGCTGCATAAAGTTTGAAGTAGTGGAACCATCCGTCCATATACTCCATAGTCATGTTGGATGCACCGCCGAATGCGCCTAAGTGCATACCGATAAAGTAGAATGTCAGAATGACCGGAATGATAACGAAAATTAAGATTCCGCCGGCCTTTGTACGACGACCGATCTCATTCATGATAATGAGTCCTGCAAACACAAGAACCCAACCCAAGAGCTGAGTAGCTGATGTGCTGCCGTAAATCTGAAACAACATAATCATTTCCTCCCTTACTGTATAATTATACGTTGTTTTATTAGGGGTTCCCCCCATTACTTTTTGATTTTAGCACTTCATTTGTGCAAGTTCAAACATTTTTGACAATTTTTTGACAAAATTTCATAATCTTCCACAAGACAACCAAACTGTGTAATATTTTGTTGTATTTTGTCCGAATAATTGGTACATTTTTTTAATAATGTGGTTAAATAATAAGGCAGATCAAACCTCCATTATTGTCATTTACAATCTTTTGCATAGTATCCTGAAGCTTCATCTGACACTCATCGTCCATCATGGCAATTTTACTACGCATTCCATCCTCCATCAGTTCTCCTATGGATTTTCCGAAAATGTTAGTTTCAAACACACCATCCTTTGTTTTCTGCCCCTCTTTGATATAGGAAATCAAATCCAATGCCTGTTGTTCACTTCCCACGATGGGTGCTATCTCCGTTTCAATATTCGCCCGAATCATATGTATGGAGGGGGAAAGAGCTTTCATCTTCACTCCAAATTTATTGCCGTGGCGAATCAGTACCGGCTCTTCCATGGTGATATCCGAAAGCCCCGGCGTCACCACTCCATAGCCCTTTTGTTCCACCGCCTCCATAGCCCCCGCCACCTTTTCATAGGAATGTCGCAGGGCTGAAAGCTTCTGTACGAAGGCAAGTAGCTGATACTCCCCATCAATGGGAATTCCCGCCAGTCTGGAGAGATTTTCATAATAATATTTATCTTCCAGATCAATGGTCATTTCCACCACTCCGGTGGATAAATCCACATTGGAGAGTTCAGTTTTAGAAACGTAATTTTCCTCTGTATCAAAATCAATATCATAGATATCCCGGACCTTATTGGTGTTTTCCAGAATCGTCTTTGCATAAGCGGCAACACTCTGTTTTATCTCGTTTTCCGCATCCAGCATTTCCACCCATTTGGGTATGGAATAATGTATCCCACTGATGGGAAATTCATAGAGCACTCTCTTCATAAGTTCATCAATATCTTTTCTTCCCATCTGCTGGCAGTTGATCGGAACCACACTGCAGCCGTATTTTTGTTCCATCTCCTTTGCCAGTGCCAAGGTTTCCTTACTTCCGGGATAACCGGTATTTAGCACAACTACATACGGTTTGTGAATTTGTTTCAGTGCTCCGATGGTCTCCTCCTCCGCTGCTGTGTAGGCTTCCCGGTCCAGTTCGCCAAAAGTTCCGTCACAGGTAACAACGATACCGATGGTAGCATGATCTCTGATAACCTTTTCCGTACCGATAGCTGCCGCCTTTGCAAATGGAATTTCATAGTCATACCACGGGGTTTTTACCATCCGTTCCTTATCCCCTTCCATATAACCGGTGGCCCCCTGAATCAAAAAACCCACACAGTCAATCAAGCGTACTTTGCACATCAAGTCATTTTCCAACCTGATTTCCACATGTTCCTTTGGCACGAACTTCGGCTCCGTGGTCATAATGGTACGTCCCTGTGCCGACTGGGGGAGTTCATCCACTGTCCGCATTCTGCTGTGTTCATCTGTCATGTTTGGCAGAACCATCTGTTCCATAAACTGTTTGATGAAGGTAGATTTCCCGGTACGCACCGGTCCTACCACACCAAGATAAATTTCTCCATTGGTACGATTTTGAATATCGCTATATAAAGAATACTTTGTTTCGCCCATTAAAAACGCCCTTCCCATACTTTGTCTAATTCAATATATGGAAAAGAGCGTTATTTTATGATTGTATCATATAATTATTCTTGCCATTTTCTTTAACCTGGTACAAAGCCTGGTCTGCCCTGGCAAATAATTCCTTGTAGGTTTCCTGATTCTGCAGGTTATTTTTATTCACCCGCTTTCCTGCTATGCCTATGCTGCAGGAAAATGGATTGGTTCCGTCCGGTGCCACCAGAGTCCGGGTCTTATTTAAGATACGAACCGCCATAGCCTCCGCCTCCAAAGGACTGGCATCCTTTAAAAGCATAAAGAACTCGTCTCCGCCAATTCGTCCGGCAACATGATCCTTGTCCGCTTCCCTTTTGAGAATACGGCCATAGCTCTTAAGAATCGCATCCCCTGCCTGATGTCCATAGGTATCATTTACAGATTTGAAATTATCAAAATCCAAAATCATCACCACACAATCCTGCAGAGGTTTTGACTTCATATATCCCTTGCACAAAAATTCGGTACTGGCTTTATTGTAAAGCCCGGTAAGGGAATCAATCATTCCCATACGCTTGATACGTTGCCTTGATTCATTTTCACGGATACGTTGTGTATACATAATCCGGGCCAGAAAATATGCCATAAAAAATGCAAGCAGGGTACTGCAGGCATCAATGGCAAACACATCCCTCGATTTTGTCAGAAAAGACGCTACCAGATATCCCCCCATCTCCACTGTCACCAAAACCAGGGCTCTTTGATAGGTAAATACAAAGGATGCCACAAACGCCATACCAATGGGTGCAAAATACACCGCCGGCTGATTCATCTCCACCGGAACGATACTCATGATTGCCGCAAAGGACATAGCGTATAACTGGAAAACACTGCAGGCTATATTTACCTCTTCCCAACTTCTCACCTTGTTCTTGTATCGAATCAGTACAATCACCTGCATCACCGCCTGGATAATTACAACAATGAGATAAAATTTGGTAACGTTCCACGATTTAAACACCGTCAGTGATGAAATATAATAAAATATTAAAACTACAAAATAAAACGAATTAAGGATTACCAATGTTTTTTGATTGTTTTTGGTCACCTCTAAACGATTATCACGAATATACTGGATACTCTCCTGCTGAATGCGGAGATTTCTTCCCTTATTCTCTTTGATTGGTCTCATAATACCCCTTCTCTTCCGTAATTCTATCTTTCAAATCCGGAATTTTCAAAGCCTCCGGAACACAGACAAACGTCACTTCCGTCTGATCCCCGCAATCCTCCCCATCTGCGTGAACCACCATCGGCTTATCAAACGTAATCTGCAATTCTTTTGTATTTACAACTTCAAATCCTTTGATGCCTTCGTGTTTTGCCGCCAACAAAAAAGGAAAACAAAACAGGCATAAAAGTCTCGGTATCCCTGACACACAGCAAACGGAAAGCATCCCGTCCTCGGCCGATGCCTTTGGTGCCATAGGAACTCCACCACCTTCGCAGGAAAAATTCATAGCGGCGGTGAAAATGGTATGAGGCATATCAAACTCTGCCCCCTCCATGGTGCGAGCCTTAGCATTGACAAAAGGCGAGCGAAACAGGTCTGCAACGGTGAGCAACCCATAAGTCAGTTTTCCCAAATGAAGTTGATTTAAAAACTTTTTCAGCTTTGAAGTGAGGACCTGTCGGCAAACCATAGCGTCGATTCCCGCTCCGGCACTGATGACAAATCTGCGCTGTCCATCCTGCCACTTGACCAGTCCAATATCAATAGACGTCTCTCTCTCACTTTTTAGCATTGCCAGCAATATTTCCTCCGGCGAACCGGTAATATGTAATCCTCTGGCAAAATCATTGGCAGAACCCAGGGGAATATACCCCAAAGTCACTTTGGACAAATCCCGGATACCATTCAAAGCCTCATTAACCGTGCCATCTCCGCCGCACACCACAAGGTAGATATGGTTATCTCCTGCGGTCAGTTGACCGGCAATCTCGGTGGCATGATGAACATACTCTGTAATATATGCCTGATACGTCACCTTCTGCTGCTGTAAAATCTCTTCCAGTTGATTCCACAGCTCCTTGGCTTTCCCCGTTTTTGAATGTGTGTTTACTATAAAATAATAGTTTTTATCCATAGATTTCTCCGTCTCGTACAAAGTTATTAGCATTATACCACAACTCTTCCGAGAATTGAAATCTTTTATCAGAAATGATAACATAAAAAATATTCCATATAATAGAAAGACAGAGTGTAACGATGATAAATAAATTAATTGATACCAAAAGATTAAAAGAAAAAATAAAGCACGACTACAAGAGAATCTTTTCCACTTCCAAGCATTTTGTTTTGGCACTGATTATTGGCATATCTGTTGGTTTCATTGCCGGGCTGTTTGGCTATCTCTTGCAAAAGGTAACCACGCTCCGCCTGTCTGATCCCAGACTTTTGTATTTGCTTCCCTTCGGTGCAATGCTTATTGTGGGAATGTATCAATTTATATTAAAAACAAAAGACCCAGGCACAAACCTGGTTATCTCCGCCGTTCATTCCGGAGACCGTCTTCCCCTTCGTATGGCACCACTGATTTTTGTTTCTACCATCATCACCCATCTGGTAGGTGGTTCTGCCGGACGTGAGGGAGCCGCACTTCAGCTGGGGGGAAGTATCGGAAATGCCTTTGGACGGCTGTTTAAAATCGAGCAAAAAGAAGACCGAAACATTATGATTATGTGTGGTATGAGTGCCGCCTTCTCCGCACTGTTCGGAACACCTATTGCCGCTGCTGTTTTTTCTATGGAAGTCATTAGTGTAGGAATTATGCACTATGCCGCACTGCTTCCCTGTGCTGTGGCATCCCTGATTGCCAGAGCCATTGCCAGCCATTTTTTCGGCATTGCTTCTCCATATTATGACATTTTAAAGCCTCCGACATTTACTGTTTCCTCTGCCATAAAAGCTTCTGTTTTAGCTATGCTGTGCGGACTAATCAGTATTCTTTTCTGCATTATTCTGCACCAGATGAACCACATCTTTCAGACTTTATTTAAAAACGCCTATTTGAGAGCTTTTGCAGGTGGTTGTATTGTGTTACTTATGACTATGATAGTCGGAAACCAGACCTACAATGGCACCGGAACCGATATGATCTCCCAGTGTATGAACGGAGAAATCCACTCTGCAGCCTTCGCCCTGAAAATCTTCTTCACTGCGATTACTTTAGCCTGTGGATACAAAGGTGGCGAGATTGTACCATCCTTCTTTATCGGAGCCGCCTTCGGCTCTATGTTTGGGAATCTGTTAGGCTTTTCTCCATCCCTTTGCTCCGCCGTGGGAATGGGAGCACTGTTTTGTGGCGTCACAAACTGCCCAATCACTTCCCTTCTCATCTGCTTTGAGCTTTTCGGATTTGAGGGAACACCGTACTTCCTTTTGGCTGTTGGATTCAGCTATATGGTATCCGGTTACTACGGTCTCTACAGTAGTCAGAAGATTGTTTACTCAAAATACAAATCAAACTATATCGACAAGCAGGCTAAATAGGAGTGATAAAGGCACGACTGATGAGTTTGCCAGAAATACCCGTATAAGTAAAGCTTCCGGGAAATTTTCCAGAGGCTTTTATTTATACGGAATATCAGGAGATTTTCATACTTTTTATAAAAATCTTCTTATATTGTTTGTATTCTTTAAGTTTTTCATATCAATATAGTCTTTATTTGAATCCTAGTATGAAGTATTGTCCGGTAGATATTAACTGTGTCATACCAAACTCACTTTCCACTACATTTTAGTATTATAAATTCTTCTTCATTTCCCATAACTTTATGCTTCGCGCAAAAACTTCTCTTACATTTCTACATTTTTTCATACTAACTTCACCTCTTCTTAGTTTCTAGTATGAACCATCACAAAAACCTCCGCCAAACTCGTCATATCAAATTATCTACATACATTTATTTAGTATGAACTTTCCAAAATAGCACCAGAAACGCGCCCATACTTCTCTAATACTTCGCACCAGAAACGCGCCTGCATATCTCCACTTTAAAAGAATCCCAAAAACAGGGCTGGTGTATACATGTGGCAACACGTATACACCAGCCCTAAACCATACATTTAAGAACAAATAAAACACACAATATAGTTCTTATTACATAATTCTTACTTAATGACTTAATAAGCCTTTTCTAGAATCCCGCTAAATATCTTCGCCTAACTTACTCCACCTCTTCCATAAAGTAAAGTCTGGATGCATAATCCGGGAAGTGACGAACTTCGTCGCTGTAACCGGTTGCCACAAATCCCTGTTTCAATTTAATTCCTTCATACATCAGAGTATCGCCTGAGCATACACAATCCTCAGTTTCTCCATCCATCTTGATAAATTTCGCCAAAGTATTGTGTATCAAGGAATCCTGTTTGATATGAATTGGTGCAACGGTGTTGACCAAGTCTCCAAACTCCTTGATGTTGTACTTTCTCTGCTGGCCAAAGAAGTGATACTTCTTGTCCGGGTCAAGTCCTTTTGCCTCAAACTTAGCAAACATAAAGTTGGGCTGAACCTCACGCTGCATTATCATACCGATGGCGGTCTTCTTATCCTTGGAAACCACTGTCCACTGGTACTGATTGCCGGCAGCAACCCGGTAAAAATCGCCGTTCTGCCATACATCTCTGTACTTCTTATAAAGGGCAATCTGTTCCTTCATCTCTGCCAGATCCTCTTTGGAAGCATCACAGAGATTGCACTCATATCCAAGAACCCCAAAGGATGCCACTGCAAATCTGGATGCCAGAGGTGTGACACGCAGAGTCTGATGGTTCGGGCAGGATGAAACATGTGCCGATACCACTGACATAGGATATCCATAGCTATAACCATTCTGGATTGCCAAGCGGCTCACCGCATCTGTATTGTCACTGGCCCAGATTTGCGGGAAGTAACAAAGCATACCAAGGTCAAAACGATTACCACCGGAGGCACATCCCTCAAATAAAATTTCAGGGAAGGCTTCGTTTAATGCTGCAGCTAACCGGTATACTCCCATAATATAACGATGTGCCACTTCCTCCTGTCTGTCTTTTGGCAGATACTGGGAATAGCAGTCAGAGAAAATCCGGTTCATATCCCATTTTACATAGGAAATGTTGGCGCTGCCAAGAACCTGCTTCATCTGCTCAATCATATAATCAACCACTTCCGGATTTGCAAAATCCAGAACTCTCTGATTTCTTCCTTCAGAGTGATCCATTCCCGGAATCTCCATACTCCACTCAGGGTGTGCACGGTACAAATCACTGTCCACATTTATCATTTCCGGCTCAATCCAGACACCGAAATCCAATCCCAAATCGTTGACCTTCTTGCAAAGTCCGTTCAGTCCTCCCGGAAGTTTCTTTGCATTCGGTGTCCAATCACCAAGCGCTCTCTTATCATCGTGACGCTCACCAAACCAGCCATCGTCCATAACAAAAAGCTCAATGCCTATTTCTTTTCCGGCCTTTGCCAGTTTTAAAAGACTGCTCTCGGAAATATCAAAATATGCTGCCTCCCAGCTATTTAAAAGTACCGGACGGGCTTTGTGCTTCCAGGCTCCTCTTACAATGTGTTCTTTTACAAAGTGATGCATGTGGGCACTGACTCCCGCATACCCTCTGTGGGAATAAGTCATTACAGCCTCAGGTGCCTCAAAGCTCTCTCCCGGATCAACCACAAAGCAAAAGCCGGTAGGATTGATACCGGTGACAACTCTGGTCTTTTCAAAGGCATTTACCTCAACAGCTTCGTAGTGATTGCCACTGTACACCAGATTCAATCCATAACAGTCCCCAATCTCCTCTGAAGTGTCTGCATGACTTAACATAATAAACGGATTGCTTCGGTTTGAAGAGCTTCCGGTATAAGAGGAATTCACAAACTTACCAATGTTTACGGTAGTCTGATACTTATTCATCTCCTTGGTCCAATGTCCGTTAAATGTGGTAACCACCAGACCTGACTCATTAAAATCAAGCTGGGTACTCATAAGTCTGTCCAATTTAACCGCCGCATCTGATGTGTTGATAAACTTGGTGGAACGAACAATCACATCGGACTCCTCAAATACAAAGTAATGAAGTTCCATGGTATATCCATGGTTTTTGTCCTTCATAGTCACCAGCAGATGTTCCACTTTTCCATTCTCATCATAGGAACTGGGCAATGTTTTAAGGGGATCTTTTCCCTCCACTTTTTCTGCCGACTCAAACACAAAATCAGTGGTGGCACTGCCATCTGCTGCAATCACCTCCACGAAAGGCTCTCTAATATCTCCCTTGCCATAGCCGGAAGTCTCCAGGCACATATCCTCCAAAGTAAAATTGGTATGCTCCTGGTCATAGGCAATGGTATTTCCCGGTGCAAAAGAATGCTGTTCTATCAGCACTGCCGGATCCTCTACCGCAATCTTTCTACCATAGTAAAGATGCTCCAACTGTCCTGTCTCCATCACACGGAAAGCGTATGTGGTCTGCAGTGTATGTAAGGTATAAAATCCATCACGAATTTCTATCATATCTTGTCCATCCTTTCTGCTGGTCCAAAGACCAATTTCTGCTGTTACCCCTCCTCTTATTATACTGTGTAAACAGGTATAAATGCAAAAGGTTTTCTTTCAAAACAAGAAAAATTACAGCCCGAAAAATCAAGCTTTCCGGGCTGCACTTTTTACCGTAATTCTTTTACTGTGCTTTTCTGCTATTCAATTCAGCTGTGATTTCACTCATTTTCTTATCTGTCAAAATATACTTCTTGGCAAATACAATCGCACCAATAACCAATACAGCAATTGGAATCAATGTCATCGAAAATCTCAATCCCATTCTTGATGCCTGTGAAATTGGTTCTGCCACAACAGCTTTTTTGTCACTACTGATATGGAAAATATACAATACCATAGAAGAAATAAATCCAGCAATACCAGATGCTAATTTAACAACAAATGTTTGCATTGAGAAGATAACTGACTCATCTCTTCGATTATTCTTCAATTCACCATAATCAACTGTGTTAGCCAAAAATACAGTAATAATTACATTTAACACACCTACGGCAGACATAATAATCGCAGCTGGAAGTAACAAAAATGCTACATTGCTCGTTCCTGTCAAGGAAATAACAATAATGATTACGTAGCCTGTGATAGCCATTGCAAAACAAGTATAGAAAATCTTCACTGTATCCATAAACTTACGGAGGAGAGGGAACAGAAGCATCATAGATATAATCTGAAATCCTCCTCCAACCATATTAAACAAAGTAAAGTCGCCAACATATGTCTTTGGACTAAAGTCGTATTTCAAGAAGAAATAAACAAGCTGTTGTGTAATATAAAGTGCAGAGTTAATCATAACAATTGCAACTACAACTGTCATTGCTTGATCATTCTGAATCAGAGCCTTAAACATATCCTTGATAGATGCTGTCTGCATATCAACAGTTGATTTTTCTTTTATAAATAAACAAGTAATTGCAATAAAAATAACAAAAATAACTGCAATAATCAAAGCAAATTTGCTGTAGCCCAAACGATTAATCTCATTATCTGTAGTACCGCCACACATTTTACCAAGAGCAACTACACTACCTACTGTTATAATAGAAATTAATGCAGAGCCTACACCCGCACAAGAACGAGCAAATGCTGAAAGACCTTCTCTCTCTTTTCCTGCCTCTGTAAAGGCTGGAACCATTGACCAGTAAGGGATATCCATCATTGTGTATGTAACGCCCCAAAGAATATATGTAACAGATGCATATGCTATCAAACCAGCTCCATCAAGCTCTGGTGGAATTGTAAACATCAAATATAAAATAACCGCATTTGTAATCGTTCCTATCAGAAGCCATGGGCGAAACTTTCCCCAACGTGTTTTTGTTTTAGCAACTATAACCCCCATCAACGGGTCATTAAATGCGTCAAATACACGTGCTACCATCAACAATACTGCAATCGCTGCTGCACTAATTCCCATTACATCCAAAAAGTAAATTGAAATATAAGACGCAGAAAGCATATATACCATATCCTTTCCGACAGCACCAAGGCCGTAGGCGAACTTCTCTCCACCCGTAAGTTTCTTCTTTGTTTCCATTGTTTTTCCTCCTAAAAATCCCCTCAAATTAGTTTTTGTTTTTTAAACCCATGGCAATTTCTACCACTTTATAAGCACCATCGTATAATCCGATGGACTTGTTCAACTTAATGCTGTCACACATTTCTCCCAGAAGCTGATTGTCTTTCATAAACAAATCAATCATCTGCAATGTGTGTGGAATGTCACGGCACTCTAAAGTTCCGTCTCCCATCTCTGCTGCGTGGATAGCGCCCCACATCTCATGCTTACCTACACGCTTGATAAAAAGCTTTGGCACCGGATAGAACGCTAACTCGCTTGGCTTTGTAACCAAAACATCACAGCTTCTCATCAAAAGATTGGTGCAATATACTGCTTCAAAAATGTTTTCGTGATAGAATGCATGAATGCCTTCCACATCACCGGTCAAGGCATCCTCAGCAAACTTGGTTGTCTTATCAAATTCATTGAAATGTTCTGTTGCGACCGGTGCCATCTCAGGGATCTCTTTGATCAGGTCATCCCATACATTCTTGTAATCACCTACATTTACATATAAAGCAGCTTTGTTTTCCTTAATCTTCGGAAGCAAGTACTTAATAATTGCTGCAAAGATTTCTTTCTGTGCTCCTGCCCCACCAATGGTAAGTAAGAAACGCATTGGTTTGCCGTTTGCCTTTCTTTCCATTCTGGCATCGCAGTCAGTCTCAATATTGCTAACCAGTTCATGATCGATATAATGTCCTGTATAGACCAAAGCATCGTTTGGCATTTCCTTACATACTGCCTGCTTATTCATTCCGTTACAGATACGATATCCCATATAAGCATTCTTACACTGAATAGTATGTACGCTTCCCTCTGCAAAATGCAAAGCCATTGGCCAGTTATCCGGAATAGCATTTACTACATTTTTCATCCCCGCATGAAGCGCTGCCTGTGCCGGCCATACATGGGTTCCGATTACCGGAATATCCTTTGGCACATTTCTGTAAACGGGTGCCATCAATTCAGCGTTCTTCTGGTCTGCTGCATTGTACTGCAACTGACGGAAGGTCTCATAGTTGGTTGGTTCCCAAACAAGTTTATTAAACAGAGCATTCTTTGAAAGACGTGAGCCCAGGGAATACAAATCATTCTGGGAGCTGATAACCTTGGTACAGGTGGTCTGTGGATAACCGTTTAAGTCCATCCAATATGGTGTGTATCCCATAGACTTTGCAGCGGATGCCATAGCCATAGAAATACGGTAATGCCCAAATCCCATACGGATATTTCCAACGATAATACCCTTTTCCGTATCAAACTCTTCGGAGCCTTCCCCCTCTTTTAACAGGATGTCGTAAACCCCTAAAGAATCACCGATGTGCTCATTCTTCTGAATGAATACCGGATAATCCACATTGGAATCATCCCCAAACTTTTTAATAAATTTCTTTTTGGACTTTACCGCTTTTTTATAAACCTTGTCGCTCATTTCATTTCCAAAAATCACTTTGGATCTGTCTATCATCTTAATTATCCTCCCTCATAGTGTTGCAGATTACCTGCATATTTATTGCAACAGGCTCCATCCGGTCGCAGCGAAGTGTAATCTTCGCTTCTCCCTGGGCACCTGTAGACTTCACATAGATACCTGTCATTCCTCCCTGAAGTGGAATACAATCCGGTCCAATTAATTCAATCGGTCCTTCTGTCTCAATACGAATCGGCTCCTGCATAAATACCAGCTGGTTATCATTCTCATCCCGGGCAACTATGCGAAGTTCTGCCACATCATAAGTCACATTTTCTACCAGTGTGGTCTGACTGCACTTCACATCCAGATGGCTCTTTGTCATAGCATCCTTAATAATGGATTTTACAACCTTACCATCCTTTATGGCATCAAAGCGATATTGTTTGGACTGACCACCCCAGTCACCAATGTACTTATTGTAAAGAGGTACGGCATCGTTGAGATTCATGTGGTAAATCACAATCAACTGCAGAGCTGCCCATACCAGTTTTGGTGTTACCTTCATACCATTTAAGGCGACGGAATTCATACAGTATTTCACCAGTTCGCCCTGTCTCTTGGAATACCCCTCTGCCTTTGTCATGACATCACCAATGTAGTCATTTAAAAGTATTGGACCGTGGGCAAGATTCTTGTAAGTAGAATCCCCATTGGTGTATTCCTTAATCAGCACGTTATTTTTATACATACGAACAGAATCCGCATTGGAAATCAAGAAAGTGTCTCCTCTGTTACATGCCGGATGTTCGCCGATGTCCATAGAGGAACTCAATTCCAGCACATTGTCCTCCTGCCCCTGGGCTCCGTAAACAGCTGCCGCCAATTTGGGGTTTCTGAACATATCCATCACACCGTGATAACAAATTCTGTCACCGCTTCCAAAGTCCTTGTGGGTGTTGTAGTCAAACATACACCAACCAAAGCTTCCTGCGATATCATCATGAGATGCCACCGCATCCAAAACATTGGCATGACGAATCATGTGTTCTCTTCTGTGTTCTTCCCAATCGTATGGCTTTGTGGGATACATATGCCCATTGTACTCAGAAATCAAATAGCCTTTTTCCATATTGGAAGTAACTTTTTCTTTCGCCTCACAGCCCTCATTACTTCCGCTGTGAACAAAATCATTATATGTATATACATCCTCTAAGAGATTGCTCTTTTTGATACACCGGACACCACCGGTCTGTCTGGTGTCGTCCAGTTGATGCGCCATAGCGTTGGTTCTTTCATAAAAGGCATCATTGTCCGGAGACTCATTGATACGGACACCCCAGAGAATGATGGATGGATGGTTCCGGTACTGCATCACCATTTCCTTTACATTCTCCACAGCAATATCCTGCCACTTCTCATCGCCAATGTGCTGCCATCCCGGCATTTCAGTAAACACCAAAAGTCCCTGACGGTCGCACTCATCCACAAAGTAGTGGGATTGTGGGTAATGAGATGTCCGAACAGCGTTCAATGCCAACTCCCTCTTTAAAATCTTGGCATCGAACCGCTGCATGGACTCCGGCATTGCATATCCCACATAAGCATAACTCTGGTGGCGGTTCAATCCGCGAATCTTCACCTTGCGCCCATTGAGATAGAATCCATCTTTTTCAAACTTTGCTTCTCGGAAACCAATGGAAACCGTCTTTTCATCCACCACCTGATTATCAAACAAAAGCTGAGTGGTTACATCATACAGGTGGGGACTCACAATATCCCAAAGCTTCACATCTTTTACAATGGTAGAAAAACTTTTGCTCACCTGAGAGGACTGCACAATGGGAAGTCCGTCTATGTACTGTCTGATTCCAAGCTTGCCGGAAGTCTCTGCTTTTGCGGCTTCCCTGGAAAGTGTCACTTCCGTGTTCAAAACTCCCACCGTCAAAAGATTTCCTATTTCTTCATCAGAAAGTCCCTTAGTGGAAACACTTTGCTGGAAGGAAGGTTTTAAGAACACATCTTCCAAATACATAGGATTTTTTACTTCCAGATAAACATCGCGATAAATTCCGCCATAGGTCATATAATCAATTACATATCCAAACGGTGGCTGATTGATGTTCTCGTTGGAATCCACTCTCACGCTGAGGAGATTTTCTTTTCCAAAGTAAAGTTCATTGGTCAAGTCCACGGTAAAAGCTGTATATCCATTTTTGTGATTGCACAAATGCTTTCCATTGAGGTAAACATCTGCCTCATGTCCCACCGCCTCAAATGTCAGAAGAATCACATTGTCTTTCCAGGACTCCTCCGGAACAATCACTCTCTGGTAACAGCTCACCATCTGATAAATACTCTCATCAAAATAATGAAAAGGTGTTTCCTTGCAAGTGTGAGGCAGACTTACTTTCTGAACCCCATCTCCCGTCATAGGTTCTGAAATCATATCCTCAGTAAAAGTTTCTGTGAATTTCCAGTCCCTCATAAGATAAATTCTGTTTTCCATATATGTCTCCTAACTATTTTTCTATCAAGATGCCATCCACCATAATGCTTACCAGCTCATCTAAGGCATCAAAGTATGAGATTCCCTGTCTCTGTAGTTCGTCCCCCATCAGGAAACGTTCCACTGCGGATTCAAAAGTCATCTGGAAAATTCTCAAATCCACCTGTCTGACCAATCCCTGTGCAATTCCCTGTTCAATCAAATCCTGGGTCATTTCCCAACCACTCTCCAAGCGTTCACGAACTCTGTCGTACACCTTTGGATATTTGTCCTTAAGTGGATAAAACTGTGTAAAATCAAAATTGCTACAGTTCTCCGGCATAACTCCCAAAATCGCCCGGATTTTTCCGGTGAGGGAAAGTTTATCGTCCTCAAGGACTTTTGCTTCACTTTCCTTTATAATATCAAACACATAATCCACCATTGCTATCAGCAGTGAATTCTTATCACGAAAAACCGTATAAATGGTTTTTTTACTCATTCCCAGTTCCGCTGCCAAATCATCCATTGTAAATTTGACTCCCTGTCGTTCTACAACCCCGAGAGCCCCTTCTATAATGCGTTTTTCCATCTTTTTCTTATCCCCCTGACTTTACTTTTTCTTTGCAAGAAAACTAAAAGTCGCATAATCGTTTCCTCTATTGTAACATCCTATTGTTTAGGCATCAACACAGCATTTGTACCAAAATTTACACCTTTTTTTTAGTCAATTATGCAAATATCCTCCTTCACATTTATAAAAAAGTAACGAATTCCTATTTACCACTTTTTTACATTTGAGTATTTGCTTGGTGCTCTATAGTTGTTTTGCACATTATTTAATCGTTTTTATTATGCATTATGCTGGTGCTATTTTTGTTTCATTTGTTCGTTTTGCTCTAAATTCGTCTTATTTTTGTATTCTTTGCACAATTTTTGCATTATATTTTTGTTGACAATTCACATAGCAGGTGGTACTATATGGGTGTCGAAAGGAAAGAGAAAGGAGTGAATGATTATGTATAACGATTCCGTTTACAGTGTTATTGCAGATTACGAAAAGTATGCTGAAGCTCAGCAGGAAAAAGGCGAAAAGGCAGTATCTATTTTCAAATATATTTTAGGTAACTTCTAAGATTTACCTAAAACATGGATTTCAAGGATAAGGAGGTAATTATGATGTTTAGATCAGAGAATTACGGACGCTCCCTTGGAGAATATGAGAGATATATTTTTGATCAGATTGCCAAGAGAGAAAAGGCAGTGTCTTATTTCAAATTTGCTTTAGGCAATTTCTAAGATTGCTAAAGCAATACTTACCGGAAAACTCGGTAGCAATACCGTTCAGATAAAATAAATCCCTCGGGTGACAAAATCATTTGTCATCCGAGGGATTTTTAAATTTTGATTAACTTCAAATCATAATTATAATGTAGCAATAAATCTACGAAATTCTTTCAATCCATCTTCATCGCACTTAAATACCCCTGCATCTTCAAGCACCTGACAGAACACTTTTCCAACTTCCTGCTGTAATACCTCTTCTACGTTGGATGCATCAATAGCGATTCCCTGTTTCTTATACTCAGCCATAAATTCATCTACCCAGTCAGCATGTTTTTCCAACACTTCATCTTTGCGGATATCTTCGCCCTTGACAATAGCATCTGCCAAGGATTCCATTTCTCCTTTCAGTCTGGAAGGAAGCACTGCCAGTCCCATAACTTCAATCAGGCCAATGTTTTCCTTTTTAATATGATGAAGCTTTGCATGAGGATGATAAACTCCAAGAGGATGTTCCTCTGTGGTGATGTTGTTTCTCAACGCCAAGTCCAGTTCAAACATATCTCCCCGTTTTCTGGCAATCGGAGTGATGGTATTGTGTGGCTCGCCGTCTGTCTCAGCAAAGATAAACGCATCCTCATCTGTATATCCTCTCCACGCCTTTAAGATATGGTCTGCCAACTCGATAATTCTCTTTTCATCCTTGCAGGAAAGACGGATAACAGAAAGAGGCCACTTTACAATCCCCGCCTTCACATCCTCATATCCGGCAACCGTAAACTCTTCAATCACAGGAGCCTTTTCCATAGCAAAGGTGTAATGTCCGCCCTGGAAGTGGTCATGACTCAAAATAGAACCACCTACGATTGGTAAATCTGCGTTAGAGCCAAGGAAATAGTGTGGGAAGGTTTTTACGAAATCAAACAACTTCACAAAGGTAGCCTTCTCAATCTTCATAGGAGTGTGTTCTCCGTTAAACACGATACAATGCTCGTTGTAATATACATATGGTGAATACTGAAATCCCCACTTGGTTCCGTTCATAGTAAGTGGTATGATTCTGTGATTCTCTCTGGCAGGATGATTAGTTCTGCCTGCATAGCCTTCGTTTTCTACACAAAGAAGACACTTCGGATAAGATGACTGCTTGGCATTCTTTGCTGCGGCAATAGCCTTTGGATCCTTTTCCGGCTTTGACAGATTGATTGTAATATCCAATGTGCCGTACTTTGTATCTACTGTCCACTTCTTGTCCTTGCAGACACGATATCTGCGGATATAATCACTATTCTGACTAAGATTATAGAAATAATCGGTAGCTTCCTGAGGTGACTTCTCATATGCCTTTTTAAAGTTTTCCTGTACCTGTGCCGGTCTTGGCATCAGGCAGTTCATCAACTTTGTGTCAAACAAATCACGATAAACAATGCTGTCCTCTATAATTCCTCTGGCTACTGCCTCATCAAGCAAATCTGCCAGAACATCCTCCAAAACAATGTGAGACAAATCGCATTCCGGATCTATGTACTCATCTTCTTTCATCACATCCAATAAAAGGTTTGTGGTGTAAATCCTCTCACACTCAGGTGTCAACCCTGTGTCAATTCCATACTGTACTAGCTTTTTAATGCTTTCCTGTAACATATTTTCCTCCCGTTCTTCTGTCAATCTCTTATCTGACATCAACAGTATAACTTATATTGTAGTAATTAATCAATAATTCCATACTCTCTGTAAAATTTCTTTCTGGCTTCCTCGTCAGAAGCAGCCTTTTGTGCGTCGTCTGTACGTCCAGCCGAAAGCAATACGTTCATCAATCGGGCGAGTTTCTTTTCTCCTTCGAGTTGCCCCTCTAATCGTCCCTCTGTTCTTCCTTTATTCACTAACCTCTCTGCCACATCGCACATCGTGTTCACTCCCTTTCTATCATCACTTAACAAAACTTCCTGATACACGTTATCTCCTGTCATCACTGACAAAAGTTTCAACACTTCATCCACGTGTTTGATTACCTGCGTGTCATCCGGTATGTAGTCCGCATTCTTTCGTTTCTCCGAAAAGAAATTTGCCACCACCCTAAAGTCACTCTGAAACTTCTCTATAGTCTCACTGGGTAACCATGCCACATTCACCACATGAATACGATAGTCATTCACATAACCCTCTAGTCCTTCTGGAATATTTAGTACTTCTTTTAACGTGGTCGGCCATGTCCACTTCCTGTCTGTGCCAAAGTATAAAACCAAAGTGACCACCGGTATCAATCTGGTTCTTCTTTTCAATAGCTGACGACGGTAAGACGCTCCGTCATATCCCATTGCACGAGCTGGCATAAACTTTTCAATCTTGGTCTGATTTTCTACACCGCAAATCGCCAGTTCCACATTTCCTTCTTTCCACAGTTTTGCGATGTCTCGCTCCTGTTCGTGAAGTTTGGAATCATCTGCCTTATACTGGGAATGGGTGGGCAAATCCCTTAGTGCTCCAGGTTTTACCCGTCTCTCTCCTCCAAAGATTATGACATTCATAATGTCTGCAAACACATCATCATAATCTTCGAGCATTTTCTCTGATGAATCTTTTTCTCTCAAGTAGTTCCTCCTTCTCCCTTTGGCATCCAGAAAAACTCTTCTCTATAGACAATCCGATTCATCTATCCTCTCTGTGCACAAATTATAGCATCATAGCAAATACCTTTTCAAGTAGCTTCGACAAAAGTGATACCTTTTCTATATTCAAAAAGCCCTGCCTACCATTTGGTAAGCAAGGCCTTTCTCTCACTTCAATATTGAACTAAATAATCTTTCCGGAAATTTTTAATTTAATAATTTTCTACATATCAAGTATGTAATTAGTGAACAGGTGTAAATCCATTAACCTGCTTAGCGCCATCCTTCAACTGACCGATACCATCAATCAATGCAGGAGCTGCTTCTTTCAACTGAGATGCACCATCTCTAAGTGCTTTGCTGTTTTCTGAAAGCTTCTTAGCACCATCAGCTAACTGCTTAACACCATCTCTAAGTGCCTGGCTGTTCTCTGCTAACTTAGCAGAACCTTCTTTGTACAACTTAGCTACGGAAGATACAAGACCATCTTTACCATTTACTGAGCTGTTCAATGTAGCAA
>JALELK010000063.1 GCA_022768745.1 Lachnospiraceae bacterium | reverse complement strand
TCATAGGCCCGCAATGTGCAATCCTTTTCCGGAAGTCCCTGATTCTTAGGTCCGAAACACACATCTGCAAACACCGTCTCCTCAAATAGCTGGTGCTCCGGATACTGGAAAACCATCCCCACCTGGGTTCTCAAATCCCGCAGGTCGTAATCCTTTTCATAGATGTCCTGTCCGTTATAATAGATGGCTCCGTCTGTAGCCTTTAACAATCCGTTTAAATGCTGGATTAATGTGGATTTTCCGGAACCGGTGTGTCCGATAACACCGATAAACTCTCCATCGGAAATCTTCAAATTCACATCATTTAAAGCCGTCACTTCGTATGCAGTTCCCTGGGAGTATCTGTGAGATACATGATCTAAAATAAATGACATCTTTTCTTACCTTATCTTTGCTATTGCATCTATCAATTCTGCTCTGGTTAAAATTCCTTCCGGAATCGGAAGCCCTTCCTCTTTCAGTTCATGGGCCAACAGTGTAATCTGAGGTACATCCAACCGGTGTTCCTGCAGCACATCCACTTGGGAGAAGATTCCCCTTGGATTTCCTTCCATCACCACTTTTCCCTGATCCATCACATAGACATAATCTGCATCTACCACTTCTTCCATATAGTGGGTAATCAAAATTATGGTGACACCCTTTTCCCGATTCAGCTTGTGTACCGCTTCCAATACTTCCTTTCGTCCGTCCGGGTCCAGCATAGCGGTAGGCTCGTCCAAAATAATACACTTTGGCTCCATCGCCATCACACCTGCAATGGCTACTCTCTGCTTTTGTCCACCGGAAAGCTTATTTGGAGAGTGCTCTCTGTATTCCCACATGCCAACAGCTTTTAAGCTGTTTTCCACCCGCTGCCAGATTTCTTCTGTGGGCACGCCTAAGTTCTCCGGGCCAAATCCCACATCCTCCTGTACCACGCTGGCAATAATCTGATTGTCGGGATTCTGAAAAACCATACCGGCACGCTGGCGAATGTCATAAACCACACTCTCATCTCCCACAGAAAGACCGTCCACAATCAGAGTCCCCTCCGTAGGTGTCAGCAGGGCATTAATGTGCTTTGCAAAGGTGGACTTTCCGGATCCGTTATGTCCTAAAACCGCAATAAACTGTCCCGGTTCCACTACCAAATCCATATGGTCCAGTGCCACCTGAATGCTCTCCACATTGCCGTCTTCATCCCTGGTGATATATTCATGTACTAAATTTTTTGCTTCAATGATTCCCATAGGTAAGAATCCTTTCTTTACCAATGCAGTCGGTGCAGTTCACCTTCTAAGCGCATATGGTCAAAATTATTTTGGCGCAGTGCCTCATACAATACAATGGCAACAGAGTTGGAAAGATTTAAGGAACGAGTCTCTCCAATCATAGGAATTCGTATACACTGTTCCGGGTGCTGTATCAGGATTTCTTCCGGTATCCCGGCACTTTCTTTTCCAAACATAATATAAGCGTTTGGCTCATATTCCACCTCTGTGTAAACGTGTTTTGCCTTGGTGGTGGCAAAATAAATTTTGGCATCCGGATTTCTCTCTAAAAAATCCTCCCAATCGTCATACCGGGTCACATCCAAGTGCTCCCAATAATCCATCCCCGCTCTCTTTACCGTTTTGTCATTCAATCGAAATCCCAAAGGCTCAATCAAATGAAGTCTTGTCCCGGTAGCCACGCAGGTTCGTCCAATATTTCCCGTATTTGCCGGAATCTCCGGTTCAAATAAAACTATATTTAACTCTGCCATTATTTTTGCTCCTGTCGCAGTTCCGCTATAAACTCTTCCATCCGGTCCAAAGCCACCTTCAGATTGTTCAAAGAATAAGCATAGGAAATTCTAAGGAATCCCTCGCCACAATCTCCAAAGGCAGTTCCCGGCACTACTGCAACCTTTTTGCGGTTCAAAAATTCTGTTGCAAACTCCTCAGAAGTCATTCCGAATTCCTTGATGGATGGGAATATGTAAAATGCTCCAAAAGGCTCAAAACACCGTAATCCCATCTCTTTAAACCGGTGCATCAGATACTTTCTTCTGGCATTGTATTCCTCTCGCATCTGTGCAACTTCCTCATCACAATTTTTCACAGCCTCTACTGCAGCATACTGGCTGGTGGTAGGTGCACACATAATTGCATACTGATGAATCTTTAACATCTGTGCAATGATTTCTGCCGGTGCGCAGGCATATCCCAGACGCCATCCTGTCATGGCATGGGACTTGGAAAATCCGTTAATCAAAACCGTTCTCTCCTTCATTCCCGGCAGAGAGGCAATGGATGTATGATTCTCCAGATAAGTGAGTTCGGCATAAATCTCATCGCTTAACACAAATAAATCATGGTCAATAACCACTTTTGCCACCGCTTCCAAATCTGATTTTTCCATAACTGCTCCCGTTGGATTGTTTGGGAAAGGCATAATCAAAATCTTGGTCTTGTCTGTAATGGCCGCCTCTAACTCCTCTGCCGTCAGACGGAACTGATTTTCCTCTTTCAGGTTGATGACCACCGGTGTTCCTCCTGCCAATACGGTACAAGGCAAATAGGAAACGTAACTTGGCTGAGGAATCAAAACCTCGTCTCCCGGATCTAACATCGCACGAAGAGCAATATCAATGGCTTCACTACCACCCACTGTGACCAGCATCTCTTTCGCATAATCATAGTGAAGTCCAAAACGTCGATTCAAATAATTGGCAATCTCTACCTTTAACTCCTTTAAACCAGCATTGGATGTATAAAAGGTTCTTCCCTGTTCCAAAGAATAGATGGCCTCATCTCTAACCTTCCAAGGTGTGTCAAAATCCGGCTCACCCACACCAAGGGAAATGGCATCTTCCATCTCACTTACAATATCAAAAAACTTACGAATCCCGGAGGGTTCAATGGTTGTTATGGTTTTAGATAATGGGTTTCTCATAAACTCACCAACTCTCTCTCATCTTTGTGCTGTACAGCCATAACCGTACCGTGATCCTTGTACTTCTTCAAGATGAAATTGGTCTTTGTACTGAGAACAGAATCCAATGGTGACAATTTATCTGAAACAAATTCAGAAACCTCCCGAAGTGTTTTTCCCTCCAGCGTCACCATAAAGTCGAATCCACCGGAAATCAGGTAAACAGAATTTACCTCAGGGTAGTTATAAATACGCTCTGCCACCTTGTCAAATCCCATACCTCTCTGAGGAGTGACACGAACCTCAATCAGCGCTGTAACCTTTTCAATTCCTGCCTTTTCCCAGTTAATCAAAGTATGATAACCACAGATAATGTGCTCATTTTCCATAGCTTCCAATTCATTTATAACAGTGGTCACATCCGTACCTAAAATCACTGCCAAATCATGCACATCGATTCGGCTGTTTTTTTCAATATATCCCAAAATTTTTTCTCTCATTTTATAGCCTCCTAAAATCACAAAACCTTGTACAGTTCATCTGTCTTTGGTGGTTCCAAGAAACGTCTCTCTCCGTCTCTTAAGATAACCCTGTCATTTCCTGCCACAGCCTTTCCCACAACGCTGGCAGGAATCCCCGCTCGGGCAAGACGATCCACAAGTTTCTCACCATCCTCTGCTGCCATCAACATAGAACCGCTGGATATCAATCCATAAGGGTTAACATCAAAATACTCACAAACCTCTATCGTCTCCTGACGAATCGGTATCTTTTTCAAATCAATCTCCAGTCCGACGTCAGATGCCTCTGCCATTTCCCAGAGGGCTCCAAATATCCCGCCTTCTGTCACATCGTGCATAGCTCCCACGCCAGACTTAACGGCGACTGCCGCCTCCGGAATGACAGACAGATACTGTTCAAAAGAAATGGCAGTATCCACAAATTCTTCCGGGAAATGCTCCTTGAGTTCTGCCTCTTTCTCCTTAGATAAAATCGTGGTTCCTTCCAGACCAATCCACTTGGTAACCACAATGTCCATCCCCGGTCTTGCCCCGGCTGTGGTGACAAGCTGTCCCTTTTTCGCCTTTGCCACTCCGGTGACACTAACCACAGGCTGATTCACCACTTTGGTCACCTCAGTGTGTCCCCCGAGAATCTGCATCTTGGCATCTCGGCAGGCAAGTTCCATCTGCTCCATAATCCGTTTTAGGGCAATCTCCCTGGTGCCATCCGGCAACAATATGGTAAGTAACACACCAATGGGCTCCGCCCCTGCACTGGCTAAGTCATTGGCTGTAATCTGGATTGCCAGTTTTCCAATATCCTTTGTGGTTCCTGTAATTGGGTCTGTGGACATCACCACCATCTCATCCGGCTCAAGCGCCAAAGCAGCACAGTCCTCTCCAATTCCCGGTCCCACAATCACTTCATCCCGACGATAATGCAATTGTTTAATCACGGAACGCTTTAATACGTTCTCCGGTACTTTTCCAACCTTCATCTGTTATCCCTATTAAAGTACACCACAAGGCTGCCTGTTGTAGGCAGCCTTTCAGCATACAGATTCTATCCTGTTTTCATTATTCTCCATCAGATTTTTTATTATTATTTTTATTGTTATCTTCTTTCTTGTTATCTGAGGATTCATCCTTCTTGTTATTGTCATTGTCTGAAGCATTTGCTGCAGCCGCCTGTGCCGCTGCATCTGCATTTCGCTGAGCGACAGCAGCATCTGTCCAGGAAGCTACCGTGCCCATCAAAGCATCTCCGTTCTGTGCCTCATTGGCTGCTGCAATTGCAGCGTTAACTGCCGCCTGAGCCTCCGGATTTGCTGAGGCGATTCCCACAGAAATCACTTCCTTGGAAGGATTGTATTTACTGTTGTTAAACACATCGCGACTCACTTCCACACCATCTTCGTATACCACCTTCCACAATCTGGCTGTATAACCAATATGAGGTTTCGTAGTGGTCTCCACATATCCGATTGGCTGGTCTCCTACTGCAACATATTCCTTCTGCGGGTCTGTCTGACTAGTTACTTCACTGACAAATTCTACCTTGCGGTTTGCAGGTCTTGTTTCTTTGCCATAAATAGTGAAATAAAGATTTCCGCCGCTGGTATAGGATTCAATATAAATCGGTGTCTTCTGATTGTTCTTAAACTGGAAGTCCTTTGCCCCATCTGCAATGGCTGCATCCATAGATGGCTCAACATAGCCTACCACCATTGAGTGGGCCGCTCTGGTTACCACCTCAAGTTCTGCACGAATCACTGCATTGTAAAGAGTAGTGGAAACCTGACAAACACCACCGCCATAAGTCTCAACCGTAGTACCGTTCTCATAAGAACCGGCCGGGAAATATCCATTTTCTGCAGTAGTAGGTCCAATGGCCTCTGCCACGGAAACCACCTCTCCCGGATACACTACAGTGCCGTCCAGCTTTCCGGAAGCCACATTAATATTTTTGGTACGTCCGTCCACAGCAGTACCAAAGTTTGTATTAAAGGTTCCAAGTACATCCTGAATCGTAGATAATTCCTTCTTTGTACCTCTAGGCTCATCCTTTTCTACCAACAATTCGATGGTGGCATCCTTTCCATCCCAGTCTGTAGAGATATAATCAGCAATTGCCACGGCTGATTTTTCCACCATCAAATCAACTCCCGGTTTCCCCTCTACATACTCAAACTGACCATTTACAAGCTTAACTGTGTTATCCACTGCCTCATTTACAAGTCCGTCCTTGTTCGCCTTTAAGAAATTTTCCACAGTAGGCGTGTCTGCCGTCAATGAAATATTAAATTCTTTTTCTTTTCCATTTTTCAAATCGCTGCCGGCTTTGTATCTCTGAATCAGGTTTCCCTTTTTTCCATAGGAAAGTGCCTGTTCTACCACATCACTGTTTTTTGCACAAAGTCCGATATCCTCTCCGTCTGCGGTAATGCTCTTGTCATCCACCGTAAGGGAGAACTCCACTCCGTCATATTTATCAATATAATCTGTAACTACTGCCTCTGCCTGCTCCTTAGTCATACCGGAAACATCCACTCCGCTAATGGAGATATGTTCAGGAATGGTGGTCTCATCCTGACTTTCCACCGCTTTCTTGGCAGCCTCCACATGAACCGTTTTCAAACCGCCAACCAACAAAAGTGTAGCCAACATGCTGACAAAAATAGCACTCTTATACTTTTTCATATCATTTCCTCTCATTCTGCCGGGCGTATATCCGACGCCCCAATAAGCCTCAAAAATATCTTAATCATTGTATAACATTCATCCGTGCATTTTCAAGGTAAAAAGAGACGAATCTCATTGACAGTAACTGCCAGCTTTTAGTATATTTAAATGAACGCAGATGAATTTTGAGTTCTACAGGAGATATGCAAGCAACATTGTTGCCACCATACATCCTATGATGACCAATACTATGACAGCAGAAATCACTCTGCTTTTTTTTGAATGTTTATAGTATTTCATTATGTACACCTCACTTTTTATATTATAGAAAGGACAACAAATGTTATTCCCTTTTTTTACAATATTTCTCATTTTTGTAGTATGGCTCACCATACGCTATCGTTCTAACAATCAAAAAAACCAGCAGCTGCAGGACGACTTTTGGGAAAATGAAGCCAAAGCCAACTCTGCTCCTGCCGCAGATTTAGATAGCATTCAATATATTAACATTCCCTTGGAAAAATTTCCACTAGGTTTGTATTCACAGGATGAAATTTTACAGATTGAATTCCAATTAAAGGAGTTGTCCCAGAAAAGGATTCTCAATCTCACCGGCAAAACCAACACGGAGTTAAAAGCCACCTATGGGGTAAGCAATCTCCCTGCCATTATGGAAATCGGTGAAAACTTTGACCAGCTCACAGTACTGTTAAAGGATTACGCTTCCGCATTGATACAACATAAAAGTTTTCAGGAAGCCATCGCCGTATTGGAGTTCGGTGTAGGTATCGGCACCGACATCAGCCAGCACTACATTATGCTTGGGCAGTGCTATCAAAGGCTGGGAAAATTTGACAAAATTGATTACCTGATAGAACAGGTAAAATCCCGGGACTTGCTTTTAGGTCCCAGTATCCTGCGCCAGTTAGAGTCTATGAAAACCGCGTCTCAACCGGTGGAATCCTCTGCTGAGGAAGACTTCACTTTATAATGATCTCTCTTTTAGAATCAACTAGCTACAACAAAGCCCCTGCACCACGCAGAGGCTTTTGTTTTTATTTTTCTTTCTAGCACTTCGTTTATCCAATCTTTTCTCTGAATAAAGTTTTGTATTCCTATGCAGACACGCTCTCGCTTGGGACGAAACATAGCGGTACTAAATTCGCATAGATGCTCATTAAGTATCGATGTTTCTTTACAGTCTGCAAGAGGAATAACAAAATTTATTCTGAGAAAAGATAGCTTAAGACAGTTTAAATCACATGCAACACACTCCGCAGAAGGATTTCTCCTCCGGCAATCCACAGGAGGATGGCCCCTACCACATAGGCACCGGTTTTGGATTCAAATCCGAAATGATATCCGGTGTAAAGTCCTCCGACAACCACCAAAACGGAGCAAGTCAGAATCACTATCGCCATCATAATCACGGAAGTTCCCACAAATCCACAGGCACAGCCTGCAACCAAAGTGTAAAAACTTGTAACAGCGATAATCTTTATGTAGTCCCGAACCCGAATTCCGTCTCTTCGCCGCTCGTGGATAAATTCCCGTTTGATAGCCTTGGCAATCAGTCTGACTCCCAGCAGTGCAAATACCACTACCGCCACAATGTATCCAACGCCTTCGGCATTCTTCAACACTTCATATTTTTCTATCTGGTAACAGGTAAAATAACCGCCAAAGAAAAATATCAACTGTAACAATGCTACCAAAGTGCAGGCAATAATCAGAGATTTTCTCTTTACATCAGCCAACATAGCACCTTCAATTTCCATAGCAGCAAAAATATCTAAGCTGATACCGGCTATAATCAATATATTTTCAATCCAGTTCATTGGTTCCTCCTAAATCTAACATCCGTAGATTTTAGTATAAGAGAAAGTCATTTATCAATAAATATGCAAACTTTTCTCAGTGTAAATAGTGACTATACATTTTATGGCATTTGTATATATGTACTTTTATCTGTACATCCGGCCAAAACTACTTGATGTTATTCAGCATAGATTCCTGTGAAATAGACAGATAAACATCCACCAATTCGTTCACCGGAACGCTCATGCCGCTGTTAATCCAGCGCACTGCCACCACGCAGGCCATCTGTCCGTAAAACTCTGCCACCAATTCCGGTGTCAGCCACTGATATTTTGCCCGCTCTCTCACAGCCTCTTTGTTCATCCGATCCAGCACAATTTCCTTGGCGGTTTTCATCATCATTCCCGTAAAAGAATTCTGCCCCTCCAGACGTACTGCCTTTTGGTAAAATTCCTTTTCTTTTTCCATAGCCGTAAAAATAAAAGTGATGCCTTCCCGTAGCATCCCATTTTGAAACAAAGGCATTGCAGGCATCATCAATTCCTCCCGCACAATCCACTCCAAAAGCTCGTACTTATCCTGAAAATGATTGTAAAATGTGGGACGAATCACCCCTGCTTTATCGGTAATTTCTTTGATTGTAATTTTTTCAATGGGTCTGGACTTGCTCAGTTCTTTTAAGCTCTCCGCCAAAACCTCGTCAATTCCATTTCTTCCCTGACTTGTCATACTCTCTCCTACACTAACAATTGAACAATTGTGATGTTGTATGCGCCCCTCTCACTGCGCAAATTGATTTCCTGTCCATCCTCAATAAACTTCACCGTTGGTCTTCCTATGAATCCCGGATGATTTTCCGTGACAATGGCATGCCTTCCATCCGAAAGAATCACTTCACTTCCGATAGGATAGATACAAAATTGTGAGGACATCACACTTACTACTCTGGGATCAAACTCCAATCCGGTCCTTGCCATAATGTATTCCATAACATCTGCCGGCTGATAAGGTTTGCGATACGGCCGTTTGGATGTCATAGAATCGTAGGTATCTACCACCCGCAAAATTCTGGCATTCAGACTCAAATCTTTTCCCTTTAAATGGTTGGGATATCCCTGTCCGTTAAACCACTCATGATGCTGAAGTACCACCTGGGTCACTGTTTCCGGAAAGGAAAATTTTCTGGTGAGATAATCATATCCAACCTGGGCATGGGTCTTCATTTCTTCCTGCTCCTCAGGAGTGAGCTTTCTCGTGGCATTGACTAAATCCGGCAGCACTTTTGTTTTCCCTATATCGTGCAAAAACGCAGCCGTCACCAGATCCGAGAGTTCCTCCTCCGGTAGCTCCATCTTTGCCCCCAGAATGCCCGCCATCACTCCCACATTCATGGAATGAAAATAGGTGTAATCGTTGTAATTTCTGATATCAATCATATTGTACATCACGTCTTTGTTTGACATCACATCAGAAACCACATTTTCCACCACCAGACGAATCAAACGCTCCTCCGGCTGAAGATTATCCTCTTCCTCCGGTGCCTTGCTAAACACCTGCTGAATCAACGATACCGCCTCGGTTTTGACCTGGGGAGATACGGTTTCCTGTATCTGAATGTTTTTGGAAACCTCGTCGTCAATGTACACTCCCGCCGTTCCGATAAACTCTATGTAATCAATATTCTCTTCCGTTAATTTTGTGTTGGTGGCCAGCATCCTTCTCCCGGCTGCATCAAACAAATCCTGTCCCAACACCATTCCGGGACGCAACTGTCCCGCAGGAATATATCGCATAATTCCTCTCCCCTATTCATCAAACTCCACCATAACAAAAAATCCTTTGGGCGTCTCTTTAATATCCACCACTTTCCCCTCTCTGGATTTTAATCTCTCCAAAGTGGTGTAATTTGCCGACATGGCATAAGCCCGCCCCAAGGTATAATAATAGGAATTCGGAAGTTTGCTCTCTGTCACCGGAAGCACCTCTCCGATTTTCACCAGATTCTGCCGTTCCATTTTAAATTCCATCTGTCTCATAACTATGCCTTACATATATTCATTATAATCATCTACATTTTCTTCTCTGGTAATGGTGGAATCCACCACATCCTTTGCAGCCTTGTTTACCTTATGTACGATGAACATATCTGAAATGCCATCATAAATCAGCATAATTCCAATCAGCATCATTCCGATTTCCACCAGTCCAAAGGCATTGCCAATACAAAGAACACCGAGAACGATATTCAAAACCGCCATAAGAATAATGCTCCACCAGTTATTTGCCTTATTTTTCTTTCCTTCAATGGCCATGGAAAGATCCTGTACACCGTGAACCACCAGCAACACACCAATGGCTATCGGAATAATGGACGCTACCAGTTTTGGGCTAAAAAACATCCAAAGACCTATCATAGCAATCAAAATAGCCACAATAATGGAAAGGTAACTTCTGTCTGCATCAAAAATCTGCGGCAACAGCAAAACCACACCAGAGGCAATAATGATAACCGCAATTAATCTGGCTAAAATAGTGACGATTGTTCCCGGACATGCCACTAAAAGGACTCCGATTGCCACACTTAAAATGGCTGACAGGGTAACATTTAACTTAATGCTTTTCAATTTTTCCATCATAATTATATACTCCTTTTATGTTCGATATGAAAAGATAAAGGTCAGACCCAAGGGTCCGACCCTGATTTTACTGCTGTTGCTGAATGAATTCCAGCAGGGCATCCTTGTCCTGATATCCCACTGTCTGAGCAACCTTTTCTCCCTTTTTGAAAACCAGAATACTTGGGACGCTCATAATCTTATACTGCTGTGCCAGATTAGAATTGGCATCTACATCCACACCGTAAAATTCCACCTGACCCTCTAACTCATTTGAAACCTCTTCCATAACAGGTGCCAACATCTGGCATGGACCACACCATGTCGCTGAAAAATCAACCACTGCCAAAGAAGCTTCCAAAACTTCCTGCATATCATTATTTTTAATTTCTTTTATCATACTACGCTTTCCTTCCTTTCCGGTTATATCCTTTGCACAGCAAGGGATTTTTATTCCATCTGAATGGCTAATATTGTATCATAAACCGTCCACAGTGTCGATGTCCCAGGCACCAAAGTTCACCTTCCCGGGAGCCTCTGTATGCTCTCCAATCATCTTTTCCATCCACACCATATCATACCATCTGTCAAATTTGTACCCACTGTTATGAAATACTCCCACTTTGGAAAATCCCATACGCTCATGGAACCGTTGACTGGCATCGGTTAAATAGGGATCATTTTTTGCCGGCACTGCAATACAGGCGTTCATATTCAGGATGCCCATATTTTTTAGAGAATTTTCCAGACTCTGATACAACGCTTTGCCCACACCATTTTTCCGCTTATCTCCTCGAATATAGATAGTGGTTTCCACCGACCAGTCATAAGCAGGTCGCCCTTTGAATACCGCACCATAGGCATAGCCTAAAATCTCGTCATTCTCCACTGCCTTAATATATGGATACTTTGCAGATATGGTTCTGATTCGCTCCAAAAACTCTTCTTCTGAGGGCACTTCATATTCAAAAGATATGGCTGTGTCTTTTACATAGGGTGCATAAATCTCCAGCAACGCCTTCGCATCTTCCGGTTTCACTTTTTCTATTTTCATCTTTACCCCTGCAATCCTGCGGACTGGCGAATCATATCCTCCACCACAATGTCATAAATTTCTCCGATGGAATTGCCATATTCCAAAATTTTCCAAGGTTCATTGGTATGAAAATGAATCTTAATCAAATCCTCATCCCCGGCGGCAATCAGACAATTTCCCTCAAAATGCTCCATAATATAATCGGTAATCTCGTCCTCGTCTAAGTCCTCATCTCTCCGGTCAATCAACAACTGCGTATCATAGCGATATGCAAACTGATCCTCTTCCACGTCAACACTTGTAATGTCTCCCATTTTATCCTCCTGCTGTGGCTATCTCACCTCATTCATTCTCTCCGAATGAAATAAGCCTACCCTTTATTTCCTCTTATTTTATCATTCCAATTTACAAAATCAACTGTTTTAATTCTTTTCCAGGTATTTCTGAAGCATATAATAAGACTTCCGCAAATGGGGTCTGTACTGTGCCTGCTCCCAGTTATCCCAGGTAAATAACTTTTGTCCGTAATCCTTTTCCCCGGAGAGATAACCCACGTGGATTCCCTCCACCGTGAAAGTGGTGTTGTCCTCGATGTTATTAATCTCCTTTATGGACGGGGCGCTAAAACCTATCAGTCCCCATGGGATTCTAACCTCAAACACATCATCCTTGTAATAGAAATCCGTGAGCACATCCCCCACATCATTGGTCACATCCACTTTTCCGTAGTGCAATAATCCAGTCTCCGTCTTCTGCACTTCCACCGTCTGCCCAGTTTGCGGATAGGTCAGACCTCGGTCTGTAATCAGATAGATTCTGTGGAAGGTATCCTTCTCATCCTGAATCAAATCCAACCCCTGCCATTCCGTTGACGCACGAATGTATGGATCTGATTCGGTGTCCACCAGCATTCTGGTATTGTCCTTCCCCTCTATGTGCAAAACAAAATCTGCATTGGAGGAAAGCTGTGTATCCCCATAGTTACCACATCCAACGTTAGGATTGATGTCAAAATAAAGATTACTTCCAGCCTTGGCAAAGTCTGCCTCAGGATCCTGCACTGCTAAGTACAGATAGGTACTATCGCTTTTTGCATAAATTTTGGCGTCTCTCTTTTCAAAAAGGAGGTCATCTTTGCTCCACTCGTCTAAATTTCCATCCAAAACCGGAATGGGATTACACTCGGTGGAAATAAACTCCATCAGACCAAAGTGCTGTTCACTGGTTTGCACATCATTCCAGTAAGCACGGTAATCGCTGTTGGTGTAATCCATGGTGTTCCAGGTTCTCTTAAACCACTCATCCTCCCACACAAACACCAGACCGCCGGCACACTGGGCCTTTTTAATATCCTCAAACATACTGACCAGCATCTCGCCCTGTTGCTCAGCGGTAACGGCTCCCTGATTAAACCCTGTCAGCGGATTCACATGAGTCACACCTCGACTGGCAGGAATACCAAACTCCGCAATCAATACCGGGCAGTCATTATGAGCAACCAAATCCTTTAAATACCCCAGATAGGTGTCAATATTACCCTCTTCGTCTTTGTAACTACAATAAGGCTCCTCCCAGAACATAAAATTCGGGTAATAGGAATACACGTGATAACTGGCAAAAATGCCAGTTTTAAAATCTGCCTGAGCTGATAAATCATCCACCGTAAGGGAAATTGCATCCTCCTTTGCCAGTGGTTCATTTGGATGAGACATTACATCCGCCGTTGGCCAGTTCGAGTAACTCACCGGTCGCTGCATGTGATAATTCTCGTCCTCATATTCCAAGACATAGTCTCCGATTTCACACCAAAAAACCTCATAGGGTTCCACCTGATTACAGGAGAGATATTTTCCGGTATAGGAAGTGACATCCGGATTTGCATAACGGGTTCCCTCCACCAGATTCTGATCGGATTCAATACCTAAAATCCAACCAATCACATAGGAAGATACATCCTTTGTGTACTCTCCGTATGCATGTCCTGTACGCTGTTCCACCTGAGCTTTCCCATGAATGATATCCACCAAATCCTTTAAGTCTTTTTCCACATCCTGAATATCTGAAAATGCATCCTGAGTCTCGGAAAGAAGGTCCTCATTGTACCAACACCCCTGAAACAGGTAAAGTTTTTCATCATGGGTAGTATTGTACTGATACAGAGCATTATAAAAAGCCGGCATCATAACCGTATACACACGGATAGTATTTGCGTGCATCTCTCCGATTTGCTCAAACCATTTTAAATACTCATCCTCCGTAACCCCCAATTCTCCCGGAAATGTGTTGGGCTTACTGGAGCCAATGTTGACACCCTTAATGTAATAATCCTCAAAGTCTGTTCCATTGTACTTTTGAAAGTACTTCCCCTGGACCCGAAACAGATAGCTGGTATCTCCATCCTCATATAAGGGTTCTGCCTCCGCCTCTGTCAGCGCATCTCCCTGATAGCTTCCCCCCTTATTGATTCCACATCCGGTAAATGTGGCCAGAACTATTGAAAATAATGCTAAGTATGCAACTAATCTTTTCATTCTCTCTCCTTTTGGTCCATTAGGGACGGATACCAATGGTCCACATGTCTGTCCCTCTTGAACCTATCATTTGTTTCCACAATTGATTTTTTCAGACCACTCTGTTTCCTTAAATCCAACAAGCACAATGTCGCCATCCACCACCAATGGTCGTTTTACAAGCATTCCATTGGTAGCAAGTAACTGAAGCTGTTCCTCTTCACTCATTGTAGGAAGTTTATCCTTAAGTTGCTTTTCTTTATAAATAAGCCCACTGGTATTAAAGAACTTCTTAAGCGGAAGTCCACTCCGTAAATACCATTCCTTCAATTCGTCATAAGTCGGATTTGAGTCCACAATGTGACGCTCGGTATAATCTACATTATGCTCATCCAACCATTTTTTTGCCTTCTGGCATGTTGAACATTTGGGGTAACATATAAATAACATTTCTTCTTCTCCTATCAAATAATTTACACATCCATTTTATCATATAGGGCACCTAATCGTCTCTGTAAATCTGATATTTTTCTATTGCGGTCGTGCATCGTTAACATCTATTTTCCCTTCAACAAACTCTCGCTCCCAAATTATTCTTTTGTCAACTTTCCAGACTGCTCAGCAAGCTTTGCCTCTGTTCTTTCGATATAAGAAATCCTTTCTTCAATCAATTCCTGTTTTCTAGTCTGAACCGCAAAATAACTTTGAGCAAAAGCAATTTGTTCCTTACGTGGATCCCCATTTTCAGCAATAAGATAGCACGCATAACGAGTAAGCATATAATCTTCAACTTCTCTATTTGCTCCACTTCCTAATGTGACCATTTTGCTGACGTCAGCAAAATGGTCTTCCACTTTAATTCCGTTATTTTTGCAAGAAATCATTCCTTTTTTTACAACATTTTCAAAATTTCTCCATTGAACATAGTCCAATAACTTCATCAGTTCTCGCGCATACCAAAACTCAATACCACCTGATTCATGCCGGATATCATCAAATTTCTTTCTGTACAGCTCTATCATTCTTTTTTCCATATAAATCATCTCCTCTTGAGGACATATTGCCAACACCGGCAATATGGTTTTATTATCAATTTTTCAGCTACTCTATCACATTCTCTTTTGTGCTTCTTATCTTGTCATAATGTGCTTTATACCTATAAATTGTCCTTTCACTGACATTATTGCGTTTTGCAATCTCGATCATAGTCATTCCGCTTTCATAGCCATCAACAAAATCATTGTAAATTGCCATCCACTTTGCATTGTGCTTTTGACGTCCGCTTAATTTTCGATTTTTATAATACGCCAATTTCTCACGTAACTTAACATTCTCCTTTTCCAATTCATCAATTCTATTTAACGCATCTTCAAGTGTTACAACTTTTTCCATCTCAATACCACTCCGTCTATGTCATTTTTCATTTTGTCTATACTGTATATTGTCAATCTATATTTGTCAATTTCATTTTGTCATATCATAACAATTTTAATCGTGCAATCTGTTTACTAGATATAAAAAACCGCCCACTTTCAATCTACCTTGAAAATGAACGGCCTTTCGCACTACTTTATTCTGTTGAATGGGAAGTATATTATTGGAATTTTTGCAAATCTGTCCGATGTAGCAATACCACCGTCTCAACATGGCTCGGTTCGTGGGTGGACAACCTATTCAACACCCACTGTACAAGGGAATGGTGGAACACCTATTTTCGCCTTAAAATGGGTACATCGAACCGATATCAATATTGAATTACCTTAATGCTCGTATAGGCAAATACGGTAAATGCCTATTGGGTAAATTTTAATTTTCATAGCTATCCCTATTAAAATAACAACCTAAAATCCATCAGTCTATTTTGCAGGCTGCATCATGGCTAACAAATCTTCTTCCTTGAGAATTGCCAGTCCTGCGTTTTCATCGCCAAGAATCACTAGATTATCACCCGGTTTTATATTGAATATCTTTCTAGCCTTTGCAGGTATTACAATCTGTCCCTTGTCACCGACTTTCACCATTCCAAACATATACTTTCCCTTAGGGGGAACTCCGACACCCATATTCTCCTCTTTACCATAGTTAATAAGATCATCTACAGTTATTCCAAAGACTTTCGCTAACGCACTGCACTTATCAATATCTGGCAGCGACTCACCCGTTTCATATTTTGAAAAAGTTTGTCTTGAAACACCAATCTGAGATGCCAAATCCTCTTGAGACATGTTATTTGTTTTCCTAAGTTCAATTAAATTATCCTTAAACATATCTTTCTCCTTCTCATTCTAATCTCTATTTATTGTGTCAAACTGCACCATGTACGTTTATACTAGCCGATCAACCAATTTCTTATAAAATGGGAAAATAACATTTGCTACAATTGCTACAATCCACCATTTGTCACTTCCCGTAAGCGCCTTGAAAAAAAACATAAATGCTATCATGACACACCAGAATACAAGCTGTAATACTCCAGGAATGATTTCACGGCGGATATTCTTTTTATCTTCTTCTGGCATAAGATGCGGTGCAGCTTCAATAAAGTCCGCTGCTCCCTTTGGCCCCAAAGCACTTCTAAAATCATCACTGCATGACATTGCGGCATCTGCGTATTTGCCATTATTTAGCACTTCCATTATAGCATCATGAATTTCCGTTACACTCTCACCCTTTAATTCAATTCCAGCTCCCATCTCCTTCGCTCTTCTTGCCACAGCTCTCTGCTCATTTGTCTGTGGGAATAATACCATTGGAGTCGCCATATACAAGCTCTCTGAAGTACTATTCATTCCGTTATGAGTTAAGAACACATTCGCCTTGGATAAAACCTCTAACTGATTAACATTTCTATAAACCTTAACATTTTCAGCCAGACCATTTAAGCGTTCCGGGTCAACAACTTTGCCACAGGATATGATAACATCCACAGCTTCATCCTTTAATGCCTCTATACATTTTTTGTAGAAATCAGGTTTATTACTTATAACAGTTCCCAGTGAAATATATACAAGTGGTCTCTTATTCTTTTTATCAGGTAAATAATCCGCAGATACGGATGGTCCTACAAATGCATAATGTTTCGAAAAAGTATTGCTAAAAGGCTGGTATTTCTCCGTAGCATAAACAATCGTATCTGTATAATTATCATTTTGCACTAGAGGCATAATACTTTTTTCATGATATCCATACTGTTCCAAATTTTTTAGCTCTGCTTTTACTCTTTTCTGTCCTTTTATTAAATCCATGATTTCGGCAAAACTACTTTTCATATAAGAGGCAGACTGTTTATTAAATGCAAAAGTTGTAGTAGAAACTACCATAGGAATCTTATACTTTCTGGCTGTCAATTTTCCCCAAAAGCAAGCCGAATCTGATACGATTATATCTGGCTTAAATTCCTCCACTTCTTTTTGAAGAAAACTATCCATTTTTGCGGTGGACTGCAAATCAACAATGGTCATATCCGTTGTAGACATCGTCTCATCACCGCTTTCCACTTCCTTTGTAACTTCTGCTAAATACGCATCACAACTAATAAATGTAGCGCCTGTAGCTTCCACTTTTTCTTTAAATTCGTTAAACGAATAAAATCTAACTGTATTCCCCCTGCTCACAAGTTCCTTCACAACAGGAAATGTTGGATTGTGATGTCCATGTGCAGGGATGCAGAAAAACATTATACTTTTCATTTTTTTACCACCTTTGCAATATATTTTAACATAATTATAAGGGAGTTGGAAAGATTAGTCCACCAACATCCCTTAACAGTTATTTATTATTATGTTAAAAATAGTTGCGTTCTTACCTTAATAGCGCTGAAAATATGAACTTACCTACTTTATTTCTTCTCTTTCATATAATCAGAGTATGCTTCGTGAATTTTACTTTTACAAATAGACTTCCACTTTTTAATATT
>JALELK010000059.1 GCA_022768745.1 Lachnospiraceae bacterium | reverse complement strand
GCGCTTTATGGAAAGCTGATTGAAGACAACCGCATTGAGGACATAAAACGTGCCACACAGGATGTGGAATATCAACGACAACTGATGCAAGAATATAGGATAGACAGTTAAGGATGGAGGAAAGCACGATGGAAGAAAAAGTTTCCGTGATTACCCCACTGTATAATGGAAAGGATTTTATAGAGAAAACCATACAATCTGTGCAGGCTCAGACTTATGGAAATTGGGAGATGTTGGTTATCGATGATGGCTCCACAGATGGAGGAAATCAGATTGTCGGCAGTTATGCAGAGGCAGACCAAAGAATTCGGCTATTAAAAAATACTACCAATCAGGGCGTTGCCTTTTCCAGAAATCATGGATTGGCAGAAACTACCGGGAGATATGTGGCTTTTTTGGACAGTGATGATATATGGAAACCAGAAAAACTACAGCGTCAATTGGAATTTATGAAAAATACGAAGGCAGCTTTTTCTTTTACTTCCTGTGATGTGATAGATGAAGAGGGAAAAATTGCGGCACCAATAAGAGATGTGCCTGAGGAAATTTCCTATGAAAAATTGCTGTTGGGAAATCCAATTCCCTGTCTTACGGTAATGGCAGATTTGACGGCGATTCCACGAGAGCAACTAAAAATGCCCCGGATTCCGCATGAGGATTATGCCACCTGGCTTTCTGTGGCCAAAGAGGGATATGCGATGAAAGGATTTCCGGAAAATTTAGGGAGTTATCGGGTAAAGAAGCATTCTCTTAGTGGAAATAAATTACAGACCATTGGTTGGCAGTGGAATATTTATCGGAAACAGGAAAAGTTACCACTATGGAAAGCTGCCTATTGTCTGGTGTGCTACGGAGTGCAGGGGATAAAGAAGAGAAGAAAATGTTAAATTGGTAATTTTCCTAAAGCAAGAACTTGAAGCCAGGACTATTATGGTCCTGGTTTTTTCGCTTTTTAGGACGAAGTATGGTAAAATAAATTAGATATGCAATTTTTTGTGGAAAGATCCTTATATTGCACGGAGTGCAGGGAATTAAGAAGAGAGTATGAGAGGCAAAGCATTAATGAAAAAAATGAAATCAAACCAATTATTTTTAAAAGCTGTAATGTTAAATTTGGGGATGGTTCTGGCTTTTTCCTTTTTCTATAGTTTTTCATTTGAGGCACCGGATGATTCTATCATGTCCACCATTTTGTATGGGGGATATGGGTATTATACTCCCTATGATGTGTTTCAAAATATAATATTAACAAAAATAATCACCAAATTAATTGCGTGGTTTCCCGGTGTAGCGTGGTATACATTGGCGCAAACAATTACGGTTTTTGTGTCTTTGACGTTAGTTACATATATGGTTCTTCAGCAAAATTGCAAAAAGCTAAGAACAATTATATGGACGATGGTACTTATCTTTTTATGGTATGAATTCTATGGAAAAATGCAGTTTACAAAAACTGCAGCAATCGCATCGATTGCAGGGATTCTTTTGGTTTATGAAGTTTGTATGGGAAAAAGCAAACGAAAAGTGCTGACAACATTGCTGGCGATAGTTATGTGCGCAGTTGGGATTATGTGGCGAGCACAGGCATTTGGAATGGTGTTTGGTGTTACATTTGCAATTGGATTAGTAGATTTGATAAAGTGCATACAGTCAAAAACATGGAAACGAATCGGGGTGTATATTGTTGGAGTATGTATACTTGGTATTTTATATGTGGGACTGACACGGTATCATAACTATGTATATGCGCAGAATCAACAATGGAATGAGTATTTTGAATTTAATCAATATAGGGGAGTCCTTCTTGATTATGGGTGGCCGGATTATAGTGAAAATAAGGAGTTATACGATAGTTTGGGCATTTCTCAGGAGGACATTGATGTATTCGATCGGTGGAATTATGCAGACCCAGAAGTCTTTACGGTGGATATGTTAAAGCAATTGGTTCAGGTCAAGATGCAGACAAAAACACCTGTTACGAAACTAATTAGGGAGTATTTACCTCAAGTATGGAAACATATTTATGAAAGCGTGATTTTTGTTCCGTGGATATTACTGATTATCATATCGATGTTCCTTCAGTCGAAAAAAAGTATGCCCTATATTTTATACGGGATGGTGGTAACGTTGGCGTTGGACGTTTACTTTTTATGCGCAGGGCGTGGTTTGCTTAACCGGATTGATGTGGGGATTGTCAGTGCCAATGCGATTGTTTTGGCTTTGATTCCATGGGATGAGGAACGAGAGAAAAAAATATATCCCGCGATAGTTGCAGCTTCAATAGGATTTGTTGTATTAAGATTTCCGGTCTCAAATAAGATATATGATTATACAAAACAGGAAACATTAAAAAATGATGTGGCGTTGATGAATGGCAATCAGGAAGCGATTTATTATACTGAGGAATATACCGTAGACGAATATGAAAAGACGACAGCTGGTATGTGGGAACGACCAGAGATTGGGATATATTCAAACATCAGCCGCCTAGGTGGGTGGAAGTATCCCTCACCTGATGCATTGGGAGTCAGTGCGAAGTACGGAATTGTAAATCCATATAAGCAAATGGTCGACAATCCAAATGTGTATCTGGTGTGTAACAAGAGGGAATTGGTAGACAAGATTGAGGCATATATTAAACGGCACTATAATTCCAATGCCAGAGCAATTAAGAGAAAAGAACTGGGGGAAGCAAAGGTATATCAAATAGTTACAAAGACACCGCGGGTTGATGTTACAACTGCTATTGAAGATGAAAAGGTTGTAGGAAGCATTTCGAATATTTCTCAAGGAGAAAATGGGGGACTTCAAATTAAAGGTGAAATTTATGTCCCGGGAACAAATTCCTATAATGAAAAGATATATATGAGAGTGAGAAATGTTCTAACTGACAAAACGGATTGGTTCAATGTTACTCAGTATTGTGAGAATAAGGCAAAATCTATCACCGAAGGTCAGTATGGTGGCTTTATAAAAGAATTTGAGAATTATTCTTTAGATGATATAGAAAATTTAGAGTTTGAAATGTATGTTCAGGTGGATGGCAAAGTCTACAAGAAAACAATGAGCAAAGAGTGACGAGGAAAATATGAAACAAAATTTTTGGACAAAGATAAAAGAGATTTCTTTTAATGATATATTGCATTTTTTTGTATTTTTGCTTGCTCTTTTTCCGGCGTGGGTGTACAAGCATTATAGACGCCATTTGTGGTTGATTTGTGAGAATGAGATGGAAGCCAGAGATAATGGCTATTGGCTTTTTAAATACATTCGGGAAAATGAAACCCAGGTGGACGCGGTATATGCAATTAATCCGAAATCCAAGGATTTCTTTAAAGTGAAAGAATTAGGAGAAACCGTGTCGTTTGGGACATTCAAGCATTGGGTATATTATTTGGCGGCTGAGGTGAATATCAGTTCACAAAAAAACGGGAAACCCAATGCGGCGGTATGTTATTTCCTGGAAGTTTATGGAATTCGAAAGAACCGACGTGTTTTTTTACAACACGGAATAATTAGTAACGATTTACCTTTTGTTCATTACGAGAATGCAAAATTTTCACTGTTTGTGACAAGTACAAAAAGAGAATATGAGTATGTAAGGGATAATTTTAATTACCCGCAAGGAGTGGTGAAGGAATTGGGGCTGGCAAGATTTGATCAGCTTCATAACATCAGGGTAAATTCCAACCAGATATTGGTAATGCCTACATGGCGAGGTTGGATTTCTCCCCCCTCTCATGGGAAATCGGTTTATCATGGCGTCGAGCAAATTCGTCAGACAATGTACTACCAATGCTGGAACGCATTTCTTCAAGACAAAGAAATTCAGAAGCTACTTGAACAACAGGGAAAAACTATGATTTTTTACCAGCACCGGGAAATGCAAAAGTTTAAAGGACTTTTTCATAGCGATTGCCCAAACATTTTGATTAAAACAGTAGATTCTGCAGATGTGCAGCAGCTTTTGAAAGAGAGCGCGTATCTGATTACAGATTATTCCAGTATTGCAATGGACTTTGCATATATGGACAAGCCATTGTGGTATTATCAGTTTGATTATGAAGAGTTTCGGGAAAAGCATTATAGTAAAGGCTATTTCGATTACGAAACAGATGGCTTTGGACCGGTGTGCCGGACCTATGAAACTTTAAAGGCAGACTTGATTTGCCGTATCTTTGAGGGAAAAGAAGAAGCGGATAAATATGCGGTTCGAAGACGACAGTTTTTTGATTTAAAAGACAATCAGAATTGTAAGAGAAACTATGAAGCAATTGTAGAACTTCTTGGATAAAAGAAAAAATTATGATACAATCCAAGGGATTATACGGAATGATAGGAGATAAAAATGTTAGCTAGATTTCGAGATGATTTATCAAAGCATTATAAATTTGCATTGTATTCTGCAAAGGCACAGTTGAAGGCCGAGGTGGCGGGGTCATATTTAAATTGGATATGGTGGATATTGCAACCGTTTTGTTTTATGATAATTTATGCAATCGTGTTTGGTGTGTTCTTTAACGCAAAAGAGCAGTTTTTTACAGCATTTATTTTTATTGGAATCACAGTGTGGGATTTCTACAATAGAAATGTAAAGCAAAGTGTACGTTTAGTGAAGAACAATAAATCCATTGTTTCTAAAGTGTATATTCCAAAATTCATTTTAATAGTAGCTAAAATGTTTGTGAATGGATTTAAAATGCTGATTTCTTTTGGAATTGTGGTGTTCCTTATGATTGTACTGAGAGTTCCGGTGACTTTAAATGTATTTTGGGCAATTCCGCTTCTAATTGATTTGTGGCTGTTGACCTTTGGATGTATGTGCTATTTGACCCATTTTGGGGTCTTTGTAGAGGATTTGTCCAATGTGACAGATATTTTCCTACGATTCGTTTTTTATATGACGGGTATTATGTATAGCATACAGCACCGTATTGGAGAGGATTACCCAACGATAGCTTTTATTTTGGAAAAATTAAATCCGGTAGCATACGTGATTGCGGCTTTGAGAGATTGCCTTATTTACTCAAAAACACCGGATCTTTTATGGATACTTTTGTGGTTTATATTTTCGGTATTTTTCTCTATGGGAGGAATTGCCATAATATACAAAAATGAAAACAGTTATGCGAAGGTGATATAACAATGGATGAAAAGAATTATTCAATTGAAGTAGAAAATCTGCATATTCGATATCGAAATATAAAAAAGATGTCAATCAAACAGCAGTTGTTTGGAAAAAAACAAAATAAAAATAATTATTTTGAGGCGGTGCGTGGAGTTAGTTTCAAAGTAGAGAAGGGAAAGATTCTCGGAATTATTGGAAAGAATGGTAGTGGAAAGTCAACGATGCTTCGGGCGATTGCCGGTGTGTTTAACGCAGATGAGGGAACGATAGATTTGCACGGAAATTCCGTATCACTTATGGCAATTGGTGTAGGATTTCAAAAGGAGCTCACCGGTCGTGAAAACATTATGCTTTCCGGGATGGTGTTGGGGTTTGATGAGAAAACTATTCAGGAAAAATCCAGTGAGATTATTGAATTTGCCGAACTGGGTGATTTTATCGATATGCCGGTAAGCACATATTCGAGTGGTATGCATTCCAAATTGGCATTTGCAATCACAGCGATTTTGGAAACAGATATTATGTTGGTGGATGAAGTCTTGAGTGTAGGCGATCAAAAGTTTAAAAAGAAGAGCTACAAAAAGATGAAAGAGCTGATTCAGGATGAAAATAGAACAGTGGTGATTGTGTCGCACAACATTAGTACATTAAAAGAATTGTGTAATCAGGTTATGTGGATGCATGACGGAAAAATAAAAATGCTAGGTGATACCGAAGAAGTTCTTACAAAATATGAAGAATTTATGAGTTAAAGGGTGCAATATGAAAAAGAACGATGATAAACCAATTGATTTTGTGATTATATGGGTAGATGGCAATGACCCTGAGTGGAGAGCTGTGAAGAGACAGTATACACCTCAGGTTGGAGAAGATGATGGAGAAGTTCGCTACAGAGATTGGGACAATCTTCAGTATTGGTTCCGCGCTGTTGAGAAGTATACGCCATGGGTTAACAAAATACATTTTGTTACCTGGGGACATTTACCGGAGTGGTTGGATACCACCAATCCAAAACTGCACATTGTAAATCATAAGGACTATATGCCGGAAGAGTATCTCCCCACCTTTAATTCTCACACAATTGAGTTGAACCTGTTTCGGATTGAAGGTTTGGCAGAACAGTTCGTATATTTTAATGACGATATGTTTATTAATCGTCCAATGTCGAAAGAAGATTTTTTTGTAAACGGATTGCCCTGTGATACTTTTGCTATGAATTGCATTTATTTTGGTAAGGATTCGGCAGGCCCGTATAATGGGAATGATATGATGGTCATCAATTCTCATTTTGACAAAAAACAGGCTATGAAGAAAAATCTTAAAAATTGGTTGAGATTGCGTTATGGTGTGAGATTGTTGTATCGGACACTTGTGCTGTTGCCGTGGCCATGGTTTCCGGGATTTTATTATCATCATTTACCGAACAGCTTCACAAAAACAACATGTAGAGAAGTGTGGGATGCAGAACCGGAAGTGATGCACAATACCTGTATGTGTAAGATTCGTTCTGTTACGAATGTAAATCAGTGGGTATTCAAATTCTGGCAATTTGCATCTGGAAATTTTTATCCGAGAACCTACAAAATTGGTCGTTGTTTTCATATCAAAGATAACAATGTTTACGGATTGATTGATGCTATTGAGGAGGGGACTTATGGAATGATTTGCATCAATGATACAGACAAAACGGTAGATTTTGAAGGGAAAAAGAAACTGGTACAGGAGGCGTTTCAGCGACGACTACCTGAAAAGTCATCATTTGAGAAATAAGGAGTATTAGGAGAACTTATGGGGATTAGCTGGAGGAATAAGGCAGAAGTCGTTCAAATCGAAGGAAAAAGTTACAGAGCGGATGGAATTCTGTTTAGCAGAGTAAAATGTGAACAGAAAGAAATCAAAATTTTCTTGGCAGATTCTCTAATGATACAACAATACGGAGTGTATCTTTATAACCGACGAGGATTTCGAAAGTTAGCAGAGAAAGAATATTGTTGGGATAAAGATAATAATGTTTTGACGTTTGCGATAGGAAATAGTTTGTTGGACCTATATCAAGGATGTTTCCTGGATGTGGCAATTGTGTTGACGAAAGGAAATAAAGCATATTATTTACATTATGAGCAGACGCCGATAGAGGGTGGACGTATTTTTGGTGAGCAATCTGTTGGGGTAAAAACTATTGGTGAGAAGTTAGAATTACACACAGAAGAAATAAAAGCACTCTGGTATTTCAGGCGGGGAACAAATAATTTACGAATTTGGATAGAACAAAAATGTAAATGCGTTGATGATTTACAAATTCTAATCGGAGATGAATTTTATGAAAAGTGTCAATTGTGTTTCTCGGCAATTGATTCTGTAGAAGACAAACTTAGAATTGCGCTTCGCACGGATGTCGAATATAAAATTGATAAAATTGTTTTATATGATGAAACAACGAAAGACTTCATTGCAGTTCCAAACTTTAAAGTCGAAACTGAGAATTCAAAGGTTGAATTTGACATAAAACAACAGTTGTACAGAAATTATTCCGGAGAAATTAACCGGTACACTTTATATTTCTTGGATAATCAGACAAAGAAGGCTTATGGCCTACTGTATTTCGGAGAAGTGAGCCAGGAAGATGATTACAATAACATAAACCGACTTCTTTTAGAGGAACAAGCAGAGACTGTACATTTAGAAAACGGCGAAGAGAGAGAAGTTTCTGTGGTCTGGTATTTGACACAGGGACAGATTCTAAGAAACATGATATGTGCAAGAGAGAGAGTTTTGTATGATTTCTATAGCGGACATGTATCTGGAATGAAATTTAAGGAGGGTGTGCTTTCTCTCAAATTTTCTTTGGAAAATGAAGGATATGAGATTCAAAGAGTTTATGCTATTCTTCGAAATGCTTTAGAACCACAGGAGGTTGATTTTACAGTTCATCCTATCGGTAGAGGAAAAAATTTAAATTACACAGCTGTTTTAGATGTGAAAAAGGAAACTTTGAACCAATTTTATTGGGACGTCAGAGCAGTGGTGCAAAAAGGCGGAAATGAATATCTTATCCGTTTGAAAAACAAAGAGAAATGGTTTCACAGACGCAGATATCTACAGTTTTTACAATATTGTTTTCCTGATGGCAATGTGGTTTATCCATACAAAACAAAATCCGGAGATATTGCAATGGAATATCGAATGGGGACGGAGTACGATAATCGTAAATTTGTTTGGGAAGAATATCTGGCAATCGTTTGTTATTTCCTGAGCAAGCCATTTTTGAAGAAAAGAAAAATCTGGCTTGTTTACGAGAAATACTGTGAGATGGCACAGGATAATGGGTACTATTTTTTTAAATACTGTATGGAGAATCTACCGGAAAAGGAACGACAGAGGATATACTATGTGATTGATAAAAAATCACCTGATTATCAGTACGTAAAGCCATATGACAAGCAGGTGATAGATTTTTTGAGCTTGAAGCATCGGGTATATCTGTTGGCATGCCAAATTCTGGTTGCGTCTGATACAAAAGCGCATGCTTATGCGTGGCATTCACCCAGATCGGTGTATCGGGCTGCGCTAAAAAGAAAAAAGAATGCTTTTCTGCAGCATGGTGTAATTATGTTCAAATATTGTCATCGGGGATTGCGAAAGGGAAGTGTAAATCAGTCGGAGATGTTTATAGTATCCTCTGATGTGGAGAAACAAATAGTTCTTGATAATTTTGGATATAGGGATGATCAAATCTTAGTTACGGGATTGGCGAGATGGGACGTTTTGGAAGACAAATCCACCAAAGATGAAAGAAAAGTGCTTCTTATGCCGACGTGGAGAAAATGGTTGGAAGAAGTGCAAGAAGATGAGTTCCGTAATAGCGAATATTATCATAGATATATGGAACTTTTAAATGATCCGAAGCTGGCAGAAATGTTGGAGAAACAAGATATATATCTGGATTTTTATATGCATCCGAAGTTTAAGGAGTACATAGGTACATTTTCTGCTCGTAGTAGCAGGATTCGTCTGATTGCATTTGGCGAGGAGCCGTTAAATCAATTGATGATGCATTGTAAAATGATGATTACAGATTATTCTAGTGCGGTATGGGATGTGTTTTATCAAGGAAAACCGGTTCTCTTTTACTTGTTTGATCTAGAAAAATATGAACAGATTGAAGGTACATATATTGATATGAATACAGAAGCCTTTGGCGAAGTGGCACACGAAAAGCAGGGGCTTATAGATTTGATAGAGCAGTATGCCATAGCAGGTTTTCAGGAAAAAGAAGAATATGCAAAACGCAGAGGAAAATTGATTAAATATATTGATGCTGACAACAGCAAGCGAACCTATGAAATGATATGTGAGTACCTACGGAAAAATAGAATTTAGTTGATGAGAGATGAAAGGAGGAAGAGATGAAATCAAACAGAAAGATATTGGCAATTATTTTGACATTATTAGTTGCAGTCAATAGTTCTTCTTGGGGGGGAGTACCGGTATTGCACGCAGAGGAAGTGCCAGAGGAAGTAAACATTGATAGTGAAGAACCAAAAGAGGATGAGGTGAATTCTGAATCTGAGCTGACGGATGGAGAATCACAAGAAAGCACAGTTGAGGAGCAAAGAGAATACCAGGAAGCAGAGAGCGCAAACCTGGAAAATGAGGTTGTGAAGATAACAAATGTGGTAGGAGCATCTGCAAGTCGTTCTCGTGCGGATAGCTTGGCGGGACAATACAATCAGCGTGTAGATATTGTAGATAATGGTGATGGAAATATCACAGCAGAACTGGAAGCGGTTCTCAATGACTCTCAATATCAAAATTTGAATGCAAGCCAGAGAACATTGGTTAGTATTCCGGCAGGGAATTTTACGATTAATGACAGCACAAGACTTCGTTTATGGTCCTATATGACAATCGTTGCGGAAGATGCAACAACCATTACATGGGCATCCTCCACAGGTAGTAACTCTATGATTCGGGTAAACCCAAATGATAATTATATTCTGCAGGATGGACACATTATTGGGGGAACATGGAATGGAAATGGCAAAGCAAAACATATTTTTGATATGTGTACAGCCACAAATTCGTCAGTGGAAAACGTCTCTGTAAGTGGTTCGCCTGGAAATGGAATTTATTTTCAGAATGGAACCAATATCACCATAAAAAATGCAACCGTTTCTAAGTGTAAAAATGGAGTTCAGTTTTTAAAGGGATCGGGTGTTGTTTTTGACAATGTATCGGTGATGGAAAATAACAATAATGGAATACAATTTGTAGGAGTTCCGGCTTCTACAAACAGATTTGAAAATGTGAAGAGTAATAATAATGCCAATAGTGGAATCTATTGCGGCGCACCTAATGGTACATTTAATGTAACACTTTCAAATATCACTGCAAAAAATAACAAAGGCGGAAATGGAATTTATTTTCCGAATGCTATGAACAGTGTTGTGAAAAATGCTATTTCTCAGGGAAATTATGGCTCTGGTTTGTCAGCAGCAGGGGGACAGTTGCAGATTATTGGCGGTACATACGATTCCAATTCCAACTATGGATTTAATTTGGAGGGGATTACCTTGACTGTTTCTGGCAAGGTATCCACTTCATCTAATGGACTGAATGGTATCAGAGCTACAGATGGTACTAAGGGACAACTTTCCGACTTGTCTTCAAAGAATAATGGTGGACATGGATTGTTTGTTTCAAATAAGTCTAATTTAAAAATTACAAACTCCAATTTCGAGAACAATAAGGAGTATGGTGTGCAGGTTTCCGATCAGGGTGTGGCAGGACTTTACAATGTTAAGGTCAACTCTAATAAGGAAAATGGATTAAGTGTATCAGGTGGTACTTGTAGCGTATATGGTGGCGAATATAGTAAGAATGGAGAAAATGGTATTAGTTATTCATCCAATTCTACGGGACTTATCTCTTATAATTCCGGTGCATCAACTACAGTATCAGAGAATAAAAATTATGGATTGTCAGTTTCAGGAGGTTCAAAGCTTTCTGAGGTGAGCGGTATCGTAGTTCAGAAAAGTAATTGGAGCGGGGCCTCTATTACGAATAAGAATACAGAAGTTAAAAATATCAATAATGCATCTTTTACACAAAATGGTTTGAATCCTAAGAAGACCGCTGATGGAGCGGTCGGACATGGAATGGGAGTGTCTGAGGGAGCTTATGCTGAAATTCAAAAATCTACATTTAGTCAAAATAAGGAATGTGGATTGTCTGTATTTGACGGAGGAAGTGTTAAACTTACTTCCTGCAATATTAATCAAAATGAGAGACATGGTATTGGTGCAAGAAAGAATACAACTATTAAATTGTATGGAACCAATAAGGTTAACAATAACAAGTACAATGGTATTTTGGCATCTAACAAGACTACGGTAGAAATGAAAAAAACAACAGTACAATCCAGTGGAAACATTGGCGTTTCTATTGTGGATGGCTCAAAGGTGACGATGGAAAACAGTACGGTTACAGGAAGCAAAAAAAGTAACATCAGTTTGACAAAGGGTTCTGATAAAATTAATGGGGCATCTGTTGTTTTGAAAAAGAATAATGTGATTTCAAATTCAAAGGATGAACATGGAATCGTTGCGGCTGCAAAGGCGAAAGTTACTGTGTACAATGAAGAGCAAGGTAATAAGATAACTGGAAATAAAAAGAATGGTATTTCCTTATCTGATAAAAGTACATTGACGCTGGATAATAGTAAGGCAAAGAAGCAGTCAGCAACAAAAGTTGAAAAGAACGGACAAAATGGAATATATGTAAAGGGTGCTACTGCAACCATTTACAATGCACAGCTTAACAGTAATAAAAAATATGGCCTTGGAGTTGAGGGACAAGCTAATGTCAGCTGCTCGAAGACAAAGATTTATAAAAACAAAAAGTATGGATTCAATGTTTCCGGAAGCGGAACGAAAGTAAAAGCTTTTAAGAAAAATACGGTAGAGGCCAATAATGGTTTGGGCGTTATGATTACCAACAAAGCTGTGGTTTCGGTTTTTTCAAATAACAAAATCAGCAAGAATAAAAGTGGCGGTATGACGGTTAAAGCGGGGGCTAGAGTTGATAAGGCGAAAGGAAATTCCTTCGTAGGACACAACAAGAATGCTTTGTCAATTTATAGTGCAACTGTGAAAAAAGTCACAGAAAACAAATTTTCAAATCCTACAGCAAATTATGAAGTTTATTTAGAAAATGCTACATCAAACATATCTACGCAAAAACCGGTTACTATAGGTAAAGTGAAATCTTCATCAAAGAAGATTAAAGGAAGTGCACCAAGCAAAGCGTCAGTCAAGGTGAAGGTTGGAAAGAAAACTTACAAAGGAAAAGTTTCAGGCAAGGGAAATTATAGTATAAAGATTTCAAAACAACCGAAAAAGACGAAAGTAGAAGTGATTGCAATAGCGCAGGATAAAAACGAATTTTCGAATACGACTGTAATCAGTAAATAAAAACACAAACATGAAAGTCTTCTCTTATGGGTATTCCGTGAGAGGAGACTTTTTAAGTTTGTGAAAATAATAATATATGATATAATTACTCTGTTAAAATAGGTCAAGTATAGGAAAGGTTACAATTACTTTGAAAAATAAAGATACGCAGAAAAATATATATCGATTTTTATGGAAGCTACTTTTGAGTATTGCACTTCAGCTTCCCTTCCTGTATACATGGGATAGCTATCTGAATCCATTGCTCCATACCAGATACTTAAATAAAGGTAACATTATGATGTGGGGTGTGTACTTCATCCTTATGGTTTTATTCATCCATGTATTCGGAGGATATAAAATCGGCTTGAGTAAAAAGTCCAATATGATGATTTCGCAAGCTATTGCTATGTTCTGCCACAATGGAGTGGAGATTGTAATTACCATTTTGATGGTAGGACGGGTGAAACACATCGGAGCCATTATCACTTCCTACGGATTGCTGTTCATATTTCAATTGCTTCTCATATTTTTATTTTCTGATTTGGGAATCAATTTATACCGGGCGATGTTTCCACCTTATCGTATGATACAGATTAAGGGACCATACCAGAACAATCTGGATAAAAAGATGAATCAAAGAGGGGACAAGTATGTGGTGGAAGGAGAACTCAGTTACAAGGAGTCTCTGACCGTGATAGAGAAAGCCATTGATGAGTACGATGCGGTGCTTTTAAATGATGTGCCCAGTGCTTTCCGAAATAAAATATTAAAGGTGTGCTTTGACCATTCAAAAAAGGTTTATTTTACACCGAAGATTTCAGACATCATGATAAAGGAAGCTGAGGAGCTAAATCTGTTTGATACCCCTTTGTTTTTTACCAGAAACGCAGGAATGAACATATGGCAGCGGGGTATAAAACGGGCTATGGATATCGTTATTTCCTTGATTGGTATTATCATTACGTCACCGATTATGCTGATTGCAGCCATTGCCATTCATGCCTACGACAAGGGGCCTGTGTTTTATAAACAGACTCGTTGTACCATAGGGGGCAGAGAGTTTCAGGTGATGAAATTCCGCAGTATGATTGTGGATGCGGAAAAGGATGGCAAGGCGAGACTGGCCACGGAAAATGATGACCGCATCACACCGGTGGGTAAATTTATCCGTGCTACCAGAATCGACGAGTTGCCACAGTTTTTCAACGTATTAAAAGGTGATATGAGTATGGTGGGGCCCCGTCCGGAGCGACCGGAGATTATCCGGGAATACTGCGAAACCGTTCCGGAGTTTGCTTATCGCACCAAGGTGAAGGCCGGGCTTACCGGATATGCCCAGGTATATGGTAAATACAACACCACTTCCTACGATAAGTTGAAGTTGGATTTGATTTATGTAAGCAAGTGTTCTATTCTTTTGGACTTGCAGTTGATTTTGTTGACTATGAAGGTGATATTTATGAAAGAGAGCACAGAAGGACTGGATGAGGGTGAGACAACAGCACTAAATAAAAAGGATCAGAAGTGATGAAAAAAATATTATTGAGAATGGTAAAGATTGTAGCAATGATAATAGGGGGTGCCCTTTTAGGATTTTTAGCATTGCTCATTGTATGTAAGTTGCCTACAGCACGTGTGCAAAGTCATGTTCGAGAGTCCGGAACTATGCTTGGAATGGAAGGCGAGTTATGGAGTATTGTTCCTTCAGATGGCAATACCCGATTGGACAACTTCACGGATAGTATTATGCTCCTCACTTCGGCGTATGAAGGAGACGAAGGAGCAGTAGATCAGGCGGTTTTTTCTTATAGGGTGTATAAGAAGGGAGCGACAAAAGAGGAGTCCTGTGAAAATTGTGGCATACTCGCAGACAATGAAAAGAGCGTAAAGACATATCCTCGTTATTGGCATGGATATAAAATAATTTTAAAGCCGTTGCTGGCATTTTTAAATATCAATGAAATCAGAGATTTAAATATGTTTTTCATTCTGGTTTGTTGTACAGCAATCATACTATTGCTTTACAAAAATGGAATGGGCTCTTATATCATACCTTATTTGTTTGGAATTTGCTTTCTGGAAATTCCAACGGTAGCTAAGTCGTTGCAAAATTCAACCATATTTCATTTGATTTCGTTGGCGGGAATTGTTATTTTGTTGGGAAGCAGAAAAGAGGCTTTTCGCAAACGGTATTGGGCATTTTTTCTGATGGTGGGTATGGCTACCAGTTATTTTGACTTTTTGACTTATCCGATTGCAACGTTAGGATTTACTCTGATTTTTTATGTAGGACTTGTGGGAGTCTATGAGAAATATGATTTGAAATTTGTATGGCATACCATAGAAAATTCCTTCCTTTGGGGAATTGGATATTTGGGTATGTGGGCAATGAAATGGGTGTTGGGAACTTTGTTCACAGGACAGAATCTTTTCTTAGATGCGAAAGAGGGAATCACGCTGAGGGCCGGGAATGAATTCCAAGGC
>JALELK010000053.1 GCA_022768745.1 Lachnospiraceae bacterium | reverse complement strand
CTTATACATAATCATTGGCTTTTTTTACGAGACGATTCATAGCCGAGAAAATACCTCGGATAGACGCTCTCGTAATATTTGAGCTGACACCTACACCGTAGGTTACATTTCCTGTGCGATTGTCTCTCATCTCAATATAAGCTGCTGCCTTGGCTCCTGAGCCAACACTCAAGGCATGCTCGCTGTAATCCTGCACGGTAAAGTCAACCTCAGGAACGCACTGACGAATTGCCAGTTTGACTGCATCTACAGGACCATTTCCGTCTGCCTCGGAGTGAATATCCTTACCATTGTATTTGAAATCCAATTTTACATGGGTCTCATCATTTGCCATATTGTCATCAATATCCACGAAGATAAGCTGGAATGGATCCTTGCACTCCAAGTATTCTCTCTTGAAGGCTTCCATCATCTTCTGTGGCTCAATCTCGCCACCTTCTTTTTCAGACATATACTGAATCACATCTGCAAACTCTCTCTGCATCCTCTTAGGCAGTTTGTAACCATATACCGTATCCATAACAAAGGCAACACCGCCCTTACCGGATTGGCTGTTGATACGAACCACCGGCTCGTACTTTCTTCCGATGTCTGCCGGGTCGATAGGCAGATAAGGAACTTCCCAATATGGATTGTTTCTCTCCTGCATTGCATGGACCCCCTTATTAATAGCATCCTGATGAGAACCGGACAATGCGGTAAACACCAGCTTTCCTGCATAGGGATGCCGCATATCCACATCCATCTTGCAACATCTCTCATATACCTCAACAATTTCCTTGATATCCTCAATCTCAAGTTCCGGATCAACGCCCTGGGAGAACATATTGTATGCAACCGTAAGAATATCCACATTACCGGTACGTTCACCATTTCCAAGCAAAGTACCTTCCACACGGTCTGCGCCAGCCAAAAGAGCAAGCTCTGTAATGGCAACTCCGGTTCCACGGTCGTTATGTGGGTGAATCGACAAAATAATGTTATCTCTCTCCTCAAAATGGGTGCTCATCCACTCAATCTGATCTGCATATACATTTGGTGTGTTCATTTCCACAGTGGCCGGAAGATTAAAGATAATCGGTGCATCTGTGGCGTGATCCCATTCCTTTTGCACTGCTGTACAAATACGGAGAGCGAAGTCCATCTCTGTACCGGTAAAACTCTCCGGTGAATACTCCAACTGGACATTGCCATCAAAGTTTGCCAGACGTTCCTTTACCATACGGGTACCTGCCACTGCAATATCAATAATCTCATCCTGGCTCTTATTGAAAACCACATCTCTCTGCAATGTGGATGTAGAGTTGTAAATATGAACCACTACATTTTTAATACCCTGAATCGCCTCAAAGGTACGGTCAATCAATTCTTCTCTGCACTGGGTCAACACCTGAACCTTTACATCATCCGGAATCTTGTTCTCAGCCACTAACTTACGCAAAAAATCATACTCAATCTGAGAGGCTGCCGGGAATCCGATTTCGATTTCCTTGAAGCCAAGCTTCAAAAGGAGTTCAAACATCTCCATTTTTTCATCTACGTTCATAGGCTCAATCAATGCCTGATTTCCGTCTCTCAAATCTACACTACACCAGATAGGCGCCTTCTCAATCTCTTTGTTTGGCCACTGACGCTCCGGATAATTTATCACAGGATTTCTCTTATACCTCTTATAATTTAACATCTTCTCTATCCTTCTTTCTCACTCTTCAAAACCTTTTCCAATCAAACTCACAAGAGCGCTTAACGCCTCTTGTTCATCTTCGCCCTCACATCGCAGGACGAGCTCATCGCCGGATTTGACACAAGCCCCCAGTACACTCAACACGCTTTTTGCATTCGCCTCATTGTTGTTTCCATACTGAAAGGTGATTTTAGACGTATACTTCATTGCCTCCTGGCAAAAAATCCCGGCTGGCCGCAAATGCAATCCGGTGGGATTACATATTTTTACATTCTGCTCAACCATTTTATCCTCCTAAAGCATGGTATTCATAATAAACTCTGCCAACTTATTTGCTTCTTCATCAATCTGTTTCTGGTCCTTGCCTTCAATCATAACTCGAACCAAAGGCTCTGTACCTGAAGGGCGGATAAGTACTCTGCCCTCTCCGGCAAACTTTTCTTCCAGTTCTTTAACGGCACTGGCAATCTCAGGATACTCCATAAAGCTGTCTTTCTTATGGTTCGGCACCTTGGCATTCACCAGTGCCTGTGGCAAGACTTCCATCACAGAAGCCAGCTCTGACAACTTCTTTCCTGTGGAAACCATAACCTCCAAAAGATGCAATGCGCTTAAAAGTCCATCTCCTGTGGTGTTGTCATCCAGGAAAATCACATGTCCTGACTGTTCTCCACCGATGTTGTATCCATTGGCTTTCATATTCTCCAACACATACCGGTCTCCCACCTTTGTGGTCTCGATATTGATTCCCTGCTTTTTTCCCATTAAAGTAAAGCCCAGATTGGTCATAACGGTAACCACCACGGTGTTCTTTTTTAAGGTTCCCTTGGATTTCATATAATTGGCGCAGATGGCCATAATCTCATCCCCATCCACCAATTTTCCATTTTCATCCACAGCCAACATACGGTCGGCGTCTCCATCAAATGCCAGACCCAGATTTGCTTTCTCATACACCACTCTGGCCTTCAACTCCTCCATATGGGTGGAGCCGCAGTTGGCATTGATATTGGTTCCGTCCGGCTCTGTGTGTATGGCAACCAAATCTGCTCCCAACTCCGTCAACGTATCCACAGAAGTTTTGTAAGAAGCGCCCTCCGCACAGTCGATAACAATTTTCATTCCGGATAAATCCACCGGAACGGTCTTTTTCATAAAATCCACATACTCTCTGGCCAGGTCAAAACGATATTTGATTTTTCCAATGGCCGAGCCGGTTGGCAACTGTATTCCCTCCATGTTGTTGGAAATCAATGCCTCAATCTCATCCTCCAACTCATCGGACAACTTGTATCCCTCTCCATTGAAAAACTTAATTCCATTGAATTCCATTGGATTATGGGACGCGGAGATTACAACACCTGCGTCTACTTTATGTTTTCTGGTCAAATAGGCAATGGCCGGTGTAGGAAGAACCCCTGCAAAAATCGCATTGGCTCCCACCGAACAGATTCCTGCCATCAAAGCACTGGCCAACATTCCTCCGGAAATTCTGGTGTCACATCCCACAATAATCGTAGGTTTGTGAGAGGTCTCCTTTGTGAGCACATAGGCTCCTGCCTGCCCTAATTTTGTAGCAAGTTCAATTGTCAGTTCCTCGCCTGCCACACCGCGCACTCCGTCTGTTCCAAACATTCTACCCATAATTAATACTTACCTCACTCTTTTTGATTTATCACAATCTCCACCGTCACCGGCTCATACTTATATGTGTCTCCCAACTCCAGATTCAACTGAAGTGTATGTTCTCCTTCACTGAGACCACTGGCATCCACAAATCCGGTAATGGTTTTGGCATCCAACGCTGCCAGTTCTTCCTTGTTTCCTGTAATTCTAACCGTCACCTTGAAATCTTTGAAGGAAGCTATCACATCATCCCCAAGGTTTCTCACTGTGATATTGGCAGTAGGAACCTCGAATTTCTTGGTGGCATCTTCTGAGACCTTAATCACAATTTTAGCCTCCGCACTGGCTCCATCTACCACCTTCACTCCCTCCGGCAGATATTCATTCAAATCTACTGTAGTCGTGGTGCTTCCCTGAATCTTGGACAAATCCACAATCTTATCCGGAATTTCAATGGCTGTGATGTTGTTGAGGGCGTCTGCGCTTCCCACAATGTAAACCTTTTCCGGATTGACAGTAACGCTATCCAGATATAATCCCTCCGGCAACTGTCCGCTGGTACCTACAATAACATCTACCTGTTTTTCTCTCACAATGGTAACGGTCACGGTAGCCGTATCCTGATCCACCTTGATTCTGCTTCTATCCACTTCATTTCCCGCATCATCCAAGAAATGCAGTACCACATTTTCTGCGGTGATATCACTGCTGGCATTTTCCACATCCACATAGGCAACCACCTTGACAACCTGCTGCAGAACCTCTTCCGGTCCTGTCATAGAAACGCTGGATGGATTCACACTGGTAGTCTGAACCACACAGCCTTCCGCCAATGTGCCCTGAGGCTCCACTGAAACTTCCTTTTTCACCATCATATCATCCCCAACCTGAACGTACAGGTACAACTTGCTGGCTGAAATGGTGACATTGGAATAACTGCTGTTTAGAACAACTGTTACCGGTATCCGGTTATCATTTTCCAAAAAGTTCATATCCGCAGTAGCGGTAAAATCCGTACTTTTCAATCTTTCAATTACGGATCTTCTGGCTGTCACACGGAAACGAACCGTATTCCCATCGGGAATGGTGTAATAGCGTCCAGCTTCTGTCAGGACTTCCTCATTAATCACGGAAACCGGTGCCGCAAAGGTTCTGGTCTGGGTGGGGTCATCCACATTCACCACCACAACCCACAGACCCAGAGCAAAAAGTAGTGCCAACAGTTTCAATCCGATGTTCGTAGTAAGGGCTCGCTTAATTTTTGTTCTCAGTTTCATGTTTTGCCCTCCTTCCTACAATATGCGGTTTTGTACTGACATTCTCCTCTTCTTCCGGTTTCTGTAACTCTCTCAGTGCCTCCAGTAATTCCTCGTCGCTGATGCCTCTTCGCAACTTTCCGTGCTCGGCAATGGAAACCTGACCGGTTTCCTCCGAAACCACAATAATCAACGCATCGCACACCTCACTCATTCCAATAGCTGCACGATGTCTGGTTCCCAATTCCTTACTCAGACTCATATTCTCCGACAAAGGAAGATAACAGGTGGCAGAAACCACACGGTCTCCTCTGACAATCACTGCACCATCATGAAGGGGCGTATTCTTTTCAAATATATTAATCAGAAGCTGACGGGATAATATGGAGTCCAAGGCAATTCCTGTTCTCTCATATTCATCCAGTCTCATCTCGTTTTCCACCACAATCAGGGCTCCGGTTTTCACCGCACCCATCTCATAACAAGCCATCACCAAATCATTGAGGGTTTTATCCTCAAACCGCTTGGCAATACCCTTGGCAAATCCCAGTCCCGACAAAAAAGCAAACAGGTTTTTTCGTCCCAGATTTTCCAATGCCTTTCGCAGTTCCGGCTGGAACACTACCACCACCATAATCAGGGCAACATTTAGGAGTTTTTCTCCCAACCACAGAATGGTATTCATCTGGAGAGCCGCCGCAACAATGAAAAATGCAATGATAATCATCACTCCACGGAACAGCATCCATGCCCTGGTATTTTTGAACCACACTAAAATCTGATAAAAGAAAAAAGCTATGATGATAATTTCAATCACATCAATGGCATGTATATTCGGTATATTAAAACTGAAATAGTAATTAAAAAAATCACTAATGGAGCTGAGTGTATTTCTCATTCCATCACTCCCTTTCACCTGTAATCTTTTTTATTTCTTTTTCCTGTTCAGCGATGTGCATCTTCGGAACAGCGGTAACATAATAGTAATAATCGTCATCCTCAAACAGCACCTGCTCTGTCCGGCTATAATCCACTCCCTGTATCAGGAAGGTAAGTATCAATCCAATCACCAGTGTCACAACACTTCCGATACTCAAAGACAAAATACCGGAACGACCTTCCGCAAAAAGATATCCGGCCAGCATAATGATGTATTCTGTCACAACGCCCACAACTACAGCAATGGACCAGGCATGCTTGATTTTACTGGTTCGGATATAATACACCAAAATGAACACCACCGACATAGCCACCAGGTAAATGTAAAACATAGGGCTCGCCAGCAATTTGCTCTGAATCAGAGCGGAAGCTGTCATCTCTGAGCCTGCTTCCAAAAACATAGATGCGTTAATGGAGACGGTTCTTAAAAAATAGGAAACCACAGCGCCTAAAAGTACACTTGGGAACTCGTTGATTCCTCCCAACAATCCCGCTCCCAGAGGCATCAAAAACGGTACATGAAACTGAAAGCAGATCGGAATGGCAATCAGATGATAGGTGCTTTTTGACTGAAAATAAGCACACACTGCATAGCTCACCACCAGAAGCATAACCGCTGCAACCGCCACATCCATAGAAAGGGTCATAAGGTGTAGCAAACCATAGAAAATAATCACTGCAGTCACGCCCTGAATTTGCATAAATGCACAAATCAGTGCAATAATCACAGCTACCCACCAACGGTTCAAAATATCCTGATAACCCAAAACACTATTGGTAACCAGCAGAGCTACCAGTGCCAGCACAAAACGCAATACACAGACAATCCATCGCTCTCTGGTGACTGCAAATTTTCTGATTTTGGTTCTTAGTTCTATAAAAAAAGTCATATTATTCCCATCCCTCAGGAGTTTTCTGTGCTTCCTCCTGCTGATACATCTCCAATAATTCCTGATATTCTTTTCTCAGTTCTTTCGCCAAAAGTGTTCCTTCATCATATTTTCTGGAATACTGTTTTTTTATGTGTCCCATGTAGAGATACATATAAACCACATACACAATCACACTCAGTACAATACCAAACACAAGTCCCACCAGATGCAAGTTCGTCAAAACCGTAGAAAATAACAGTCCCACCACCAAGGTGCATAAAATAATATATATAAATGTAGCCAAAAAAATGTTTACCAACATACATAAACTCAAATAATCTCTCTTGCGATATTTGAGCACAGGCTGTATTTTTTTTCCTTCTTTCTTTTCAAACATAGCCATCTTGGTCATATGTTTTACCCGTTCTTCACTGAGCATAAAAACCACCTTCGCATAGTTGTTTACTATTGTATCACATATAAATATCGAAATCAAACAAAGGGGACTGAACCACTACGGTCCAGTCCCCTTTGTATTTTACTGTAAGAATCTCATCTTATCAGAGTCTCTCATTCGTTTTTTCTCATTTGGGTCCACTAACGGTTTTGGCGGAGCAATGGATTTTCGAAATCCATCGGATACATTCTTTTTGCAGGCTTCACAAAAACGCCCTGTACGAATGGATGCCCCACAAATCTCACACTCAATTCCCACCGGAGAATCCTTGGAGAACTCCAACCGCTCCTCACGAACCCACTGCTTAATCTGCTGGATGCTCACATCATTATCCTCCGAAACCATCTGAATGGTGGCACCGGGATTATCTCTCACATACTCCTTTACCTGTGAAAATTTCTCC
>JALELK010000035.1 GCA_022768745.1 Lachnospiraceae bacterium | reverse complement strand
TTTCAGAAATCTGCTTAGCATCTTTCCTTTACTGTTTCTAGGTCGCTTCTTTCAAAAAGCTGTTCGTTTCCGATTTTTCATCGGCTTGAATTCATTCTCTTAGAATCTTTCAAGGTTGTTTCACTGTTCAGTTATCAAGGTCGTTTGTCGCTAACAGCAACTCATTTATAGTAGCATACAGATTTATGTTTGTCAACAAGTTTTTTAAACTTTTTTCTGTCTGCTTCTATTAAATCTTGGTGCACCGCTGTTTTTACGGTGCGAAAATTATAATAGCAAAATCACCTTTCAGTGTCAAGGCATTTTTACTATATTTTCACATCTTTTTTTGATAGGTTTACATAAAAATAGATATTGGGGATTTCTAAAGTCAACACCCCAATATCTATGATTTGATTTCTTCTATATTATAATGTAGATATAATTGACATTAAAAGATTGTGGTCATACAGGTATGTAAGGAATTTACTATCAGCGATATCCATTGCAATCCCCTGACCTATAGTAGTTCCGCTGGCACATGCCACTAAATACATCAACACCCATATCACCAGAAATCCCTCCACGGCTCCGGCTATTAATCCAAAGAATCCATTGATGCCGTTTATCACAGGTATCCTACCCACAGCTTTGACAATGCCGCCCACAATCCCCACAAGAATTTGAGCAATCAAAAAAGCAATTAAAACGGAAATACCCTGCAGAATAAAGTCGGATATCTTTACTGCCAGTTCATCCACCATCTGTTGTTTCTTAGATTCCAGTAAGTCTGCATCCAGATACTCCTTATCACCAAAATCTATTTTTAAATCTGTCTTCATATTATCAATGGTCTGTCTGGGTAATCCCTGAGTTAAAGAATCCCACCATTGCTCAATTCCCTGAGCCGCCTGATTCTCATTGATTCTTTTCTCAAGATGTTCCTGAGTTTTCTCATAGATTGTGTCATAGGTCTTTGTATTATCCCGGAGATAGTTTTCTATATAAGGATGTGCAAAAACCACAAATGCAATTACAAATATCCAGGATACCAATCCAAACACAATCCCCAAAATACCTTTTCTCCATCCCTGTAGAATAGAAAAAAAGAGGATAAACAAAGTTATAATTAACGCTAAATTAAGTTCCATTTTCTGCCTTCACCACCCGGATGTTCATTACTTTAACCGCACGCTGGATATTTTATCATCGGTGATGAAATAATATCGTCTTGCGCTGTCACCGGCTATTATCTTATATATGCCTGTATCAAAATTATATGCAAACTTCCTGATTCCCATAAGAGAATAAATGGCTGCCTTCTTTCCATCGGTGAGACAGATTTCTTTATTGCCCAGCATCTCAATTTTGCTGTAGGAATCCTTTAATTTCTTCTGACAGCGCCTGTAACCTGTCTCCGAATATACATTTAACTGATTGAAATACTTTCCATCGTCTCCTGTAGTGTTACATATCATACCAAAATAGGAGTCGCTTGCAAATACGCTTTTGATTTCCCCATCCGGAAAAATTTCTTTGGAGATAGAACACTTGGAATCACTGCCAAAAAGAACGATTTCACTGTCTCCAAAGGCCACCGCTTTTCCGTTGTCCAGAAATTCAATTTGAGGAAAAATCTGATTGGAAAAGCTGTAGTTGGCAATCATATTGTCAATTTTATCTTTGCCCTCTTTTCCGAAATCATAAAAAGCGATAGTGGTTTTTATATCCCCGCCATTTAAATCCAACTGGGACACCATCATTCTCTGTCCGTTTTTGGAAAGGTCAATCGCCACCGGATAACCGTTGTTTTCCATATGAAGCTCACCGGAGACGAGAACAGTACCTTTTACATCATATAGCTGCACATACCCCGTATCGTCCTCCTGCATCAAAAATACAACTGTCCCCTGATGGGAGATATTGGCATCCACAATAGGCATAGAGGTTTTTATTTTTTTCAAAAATCCGGTGTTGCTGAGAATTGCCGCCTGTGTACCTTTTGCATCATAGATTAAAATATAATTATCGCACACATCTATTTTAGGATTTGACATCTCGTAAGTATAACTCCATATCAAATCCCCATTGTACTTGGTACAAAAGGCTCCATCTCTACTGTACTTTAAAAGATTGCCCTGAAAATCCAAATAGTTTGTCTCGGTGGTATCTCCCCTCTGTCTGTAATCTTTTTCCGCAAAATCGTGATACTGCCTCAAATTTTTTACTAAAACAAATATCACAATCAGGGCAACTACCCCCAAAACAATTGTTAAAACCTTTTTCTTATTTGTAACCGGTTTTTTTATTTCCATCATTTCGCGCATTAAATTTATGCATTCCTTCTATTATTAAAATACAAACACAGCTACTCCATAGGCCGGCAATGGGTAAGGGATGGAATACTCTCTTCCGTCACACTCCTGTTTTACCGGAGTATAGGTAACCTGCCGCTTATGGTCAGCTCCGCCATAAGCAGGATCTTCACTGTTTAAGATAAGCTTATGCTTTTTTTGGGACAAAACTCCCACTCTGTAATCCTCATAAGCCACCGGTGTAAAGTTGCAGACAAAGAGCAGGTCATTCTTACCATCCTTTGACTTCCGGACAAAACTAAAGATACCCCGATAACTGTCATTGGCATTAATCCACTCAAATCCTGCCCAGGAAACATCCTGCTGGTACATAGCCGGATATTTTTTATATATATGTAGCAAATCTCTGACAAAATCTGAAAGATGTCTGTGACTTGGGTTGTCAAGCAGATACCAATCCAGTTCTCTGGCTTCACTCCACTCCTGCAATTGTCCGAAATCCTGTCCCATAAAGAGAAGCTTCTTTCCCGGATGACCCATCATAAACGCATATCCGGCTTTTAAGTTTTTAAACTTATCCTCTCCAACTCCCGGCATTTTGTTCAGCATAGAGCATTTCAAATGAACCACTTCGTCATGAGACAACACCAGAATATATCTCTCGTATTCGTTGTAACTCATGGCAAATGTCATTTTATTGTGATTATCTTTTCTGAAATATGGATCCAGCTTCATATAATCCAGGAAATCATGCATCCATCCCATATTCCATTTATAAGAAAAGTTTAGTCCTCCGTCTTCCACATCCCCTGTGACCTTAGGCCATGCAGTGGACTCCTCCGCAATCATAACAACGCCCTTATTTCTTCCCCGGATTAATGTGTTTAAATGGCGGAAAAATTCCACTGCCTCCAGATTTTCATTACCGCCAAACTGATTTGGTGTCCACTGGCCATTTTCCTTGCCATAATCCAGATACAACATAGACGCCACTGCATCTACACGCAAACCATCAATATGGTATTTCTCAATCCACATCAACGCACTGCCTATCAAAAAGTTCTTAACTTCATTTTTTCCGTAATTAAAAATCTTGGTGCCCCATTCCGGGTGCTCACCTTTTTTCGGATCATCGTATTCATACAGCGGTGCTCCGTCAAAATCCGTCAATCCATGAGCATCTCTGGGAAAATGAGCCGGAACCCAATCCAGAATCACGCCAATACCTTTTTTATGTAAATAATTTACCAGATACATAAAGTCTTCCGGTTCTCCGTAGCGGGATGTGGGGGCATAATAACCCGTAACCTGATATCCCCAGGAACCATCAAAAGGATATTCGGAAATTCCCATCAATTCCACATGAGTATATCCCATCTCACATACATAGTCAGCCAGACTTTTTGCCAAATCGCGATAGCTGTAAAATCCGTCGTTTTCCTGGGTAGGATGTTTTTTCCAGGAGCCTGGGTGGACCTCATAGATGGACATAGGCTGCTCCCAGAAATTCTCCTGCTCTTTTCGCTTATTCATCCAGGTAGAATCTGACCATTCATATTCCCCCGGCTTGGCAATTTTTGAAGCAGTTCCCGGACGAAGTTCCGCAGTAGAAGCATAAGGATCCGCCTTGTACAGCTTTCTCCCATCCGGAGTATAAATCAAGTACTTATACAACTGTCCGGGCTTTGCCTCCGGGATGAAAGCTTCGTATATGCCCATATCTGACTGGGGGAGCTTTTCCATCATTTGGGAAGTCTCGTTCCAATCGTTAAACTCACCTATTACCGCCACAGCACTGGCATGAGGCGCCCATACATCAAAAAAGACTCCTGTCTCGCCTTGATTTTCCCCAACATGCGCTCCCATTTTTTTATAGATATCATAATGTGTAGACTGGCCAAATAAATACATATCCAGTTCTGTAAAGTTGCTCATAAAGTAAGTCCCCCTTTTTATTTATACATTAAAGTCCTGCTCTCTAAGAATCAAATTCCCCTCTTCGTCGTATCTCTTTGAACGCAACCGTCCCAAAGCCGCTTTGATTCCACCCTTTTCAGCCCTGTCAATGGCTTCCTCCATAATATCTCTGACTTCCGTCAAAGAGGTCGGGTGATCGAGACGTTGAATCAGATTGATTCGGTTGTACATGGCCAAAACACCCATATCGTCAACTGCGTAACCCTCTTCCAATGCATAAACCTTTCCAAAATTTACAAGCTCATCGATTGTAAAAATCGGAATGGAAATCTTTTCGGTAAACATCGCCGCAAACTCAGCGTTTCTGGAAAGCATCTTATCAATCCGGTTTTTCTCACCCTCCAAAATCACCAGCACCTGACAGTTATCCTTTTTCAGATAATCTCTCATGCTTCTGATGGTTTTTTCAGATAAATCTCCAGCTCTTTCCACAATCAGACATCCGTCTTCAACCTTTGATAAAACCACATCCACATCTTTGATGTTTAACTGCTGGGCATCAATTTTTCCCACATTTCCAGCTATTTTTTCCGTCTCGTTTTGCAATACTTTAATCAGGTTGGATGCCAGCATTGTCTTTCCGCTGCCCGGTCCACCCTGAATAATGATATTTCCTGTGACAGAGTTCGTCTTATTTTCTATGCGGTATCTGGCTCCTGTAAGGGCCTGACAAATGGTGCTCTCCATACCACCAATAGGCATAAAGTAGGAGAAAATCTCCTTTTCATCCTCCGTCAGCTGCATAACAGGTATCTCTTCTTTGATGGCTTCCTCCAAAACTTTTTCGTCCACCAACTCTGCCATTTCTTCCGGCTCCAAAACCACTTCCTCAATCTCCGGTAATTCCGGTTCTATAGTCTCCTGTGGTTCCCCACTCTGCTCTACTGCCATTTCCTTTCTGACGGTCTCTGCCAAAATCTTATCTGCCAAGGATTCTTCTTCTAATTCTTCCGCCACAGGTTCTTCCGATTCTGTTTCGGTCTCAGCTACTATAGGTTCCTCTGCAACAAGCACTTCCTGAGCTTCAGCCTCTTCTGCTTTTTCCTCTGCCTGCTCTGATGCGTCCAACTCCTGGGAAACTTCCACCAAAGAAGGCTCCATCTGAACTTCCTGGGCATCCTCACTCTGCAAAATCCGATCAATTTCCTTTTGCAGCATATTATTTACATCTTCAACTATTTTGCTTGCCTCTTCTAAATTCACGTCTGACACTTCCTCTTGCTCCGGCAAATCTTCCTGAATATTTTCTTCTTTGGTCTGAATCTGCTGTTCCAATACCGGTGGTTCCCATTCCTGGGTGTCTTTCTGCTCTTCCGCCTTTGTCAAAGCAGGTGCCTCCGGCTCTTTATCTTTTAATATATGCTCGTCCGCAACATCTACCACAGGAATTTCCAATCCCACTCCGGCTACAGCTCCCTCCGGCACAATTTTCGGAATTGTGAACCCTGCAGAATTTTCTTCCTTTACCTCGACTTGGACATCCTTCTCCGGTGTATCTTCTTTTGCCAGATACTCTTCCTTCAAAAGATCTGTCGGAGTGGCTCCTGCATCCAATTTTGGTATCGCCTCCTCCAGACGATCCATAATCTGGTTGGCTTCCATTAAAGCAATATTTTTTGCAGACTCTAATTTCTGCTGCTGAGCCTCCTGTAATGCAGCCTCAGCCGCCCGCTTGGTTTTTTCCCACTCAGCCATAACATCCTCTATTGTCATCTGGCCGTCTACCTGGGATTCCACTTCTTTTGATTCGGGGACAAGCAAGCTCATCTGGCCGTCATACTCCTCAGCCAGATATTCCTGGAAGGTGTCTCTGATAGAAGCGTCCAACTCCTTATTGGCCTGCTGCTCCAATGCCATAGTCTCGTCCTGAGGATTTACCTGTAAATACGGAATCTCCTCCACAAGACTTTTAATATTTTCCATATTTTCAGAGACTGCTTCCTCCTCTGTGGCACGCATAATCTCATCAATATTTTTCTTTATCTCTGCCTGCAAATTAACGGTGTTAAATCTCTCCGGTGTAACCTGCACCTGAGGAATTGCAATGGTCTGCTGCACAATCTCTCCAGAATTCAAAACCTCATTGGCCTGAATCTCTGTGATTCCGTCCCTTTTATTCTGGAAATGGCGATACTTATCCTCCTGCATCTTGTCGAGAGGCTGATAAATCATTTTCATTTCCAATGCTCTCTCCACATAAGGACCATCTCCAAACCACAGGATAATCTCATCACACAAATCGATACACTTATCCACCTGCATAGTCTTGTGGTACAAATACGCCAATTCGTAAGCCCACTCCTCCAAAAAGTCGTGTTGCTTTAATTCTTCCAAAATCGCAATCAAAGTGGTATTATCGGCTCCCTTTGCCTTGCTGATTTTGTATTTCATAATATATTTCAGACTGTCATGAGGTGCAATCTCAACAAATTGGTCATAAAAATCCTTTGCCTCATCCAAATCCCCCATCTGTACACAGAGCAATGCCAGATGATAAATAATCATTCGACCGATTGGTGATCTCTCATGGGCCATATATAACAGCTCCTTAGCATCCTCCAATCTGCCTACCTCTGCACATACTTCACTGGCTTTTACCAAGGCATTTACATTGTGTACCTTTCGCCAGTTGATGCTGTCTACCAGCTCAGATGCATCCTGGACTTTTCCTTTCGCCAGTAAATCTTTGATTTCATCATATTTTTCTCTGAATTCAACCTTATCCAATCTGTTCACCTCAAAAGTGTTTTCTGTATGTTATATTTGGGCATAAATTTTGTTTACTCTTTATGTTGTTGTTCTTCCTGCTCTTTTATTCCTTTTTTCTTGGAAAAAATCTTCACCCTGAATTTGTTTTTATAACTCTCATCATGTTCTACTAACTGATGGGTTTTCGTGTCCACATAATCCAGATTAATATAGTCTGCTGTATCTTCCGGCAAATGTTTTTTTCGCAAAAGGTACTTTGCAAACCGGCCGCACAGATAGTAGATGAGCGCCATAGTCGGAACACCTATCAGCATTCCCGGAACTCCAAAGAGTCCTCCGCCTACCACAATGGCAACCACTACCCAAAAGGCAGACAAACCGGTGGAATCTCCCAAAATCTTTGGTCCGATGGCATTTCCGTCAATCTGCTGCAGGATAATAACAAAAATCAGGAAATAAATTCCCTGCATAGGTTCTGTCAGGAAAATAATAATTACCGTTGGCACCGCACCAATATATGGTCCAAATACAGGGATAATATTGGTTACTCCCACAATGATAGAGCAAAGTAGCGCATAAGGCATCTTCATAATCAGCATACATACATAACAAATGATACCGATAATCAGGGAATCGATTAATTTTCCGATAATAAACCCATAGAAAATGTCTGCCGCTTTTCTGTTAATCTCCATCAAAACATTGGCATGTTCTGTCTTCATTACACCGTAGATGATCTTTTTTGCCTGACCCTTGAAGGTTTCCTTGCTACACAACACATAGACAGACACAAAAATTCCAACAAGAATGTTCACAAAGAATTTTCCAACACTGATAACACTGCTGGCAATCATGGCAATTCCATCTTTGCTTCCCACATTTATGTATTCTTTAAACCACTTGGCACCCTTGTCCAAAGCCTCATCAATAGCTTTATCCGCGGCGCTTCCCTTGGCTCCCAAAATTGCTTTTTCGTATTTGCCCCGAGTAATCTCATTTGCCCAGTCCAAAACACCATCGATTTGTTTTCCCAAATTGTTAAACAGAAACTCAATGGTTCTTATCAGCTCCGGTAAAATGGCAACCAGAGTCAGGACAACGATTCCCACCACAATCACCAGGGAAATCAGTGAAGAAATCATTCTCACTGTCTTTTTTGCCTTCACCTGGTTTTTGCAATGCCTCTGAAAGAAAGGTAACAGCCTCTTTTCAAAGAATTCCATAAAAGGATTCATCAAAAAAGCCAGAATAAATCCAATGATAATAGCCTGCCAGACTCCCACAAACTTGTCCCAGCCCTGGCCAAGCCCTTCATATCTTTTTACACAAAAGTAAAACAAAATGATACAGCAGGAAGTGAACAGTGTCACTCCCGCTATCACAAATATCTGTCGTAATTTTGCTTTTTCCCTCTCTTTTTCCCGTTGCCTCTCCTGATCCATATATCTCCATTAACCTCTATAATAATTGATTAAGCATCCCTTAAGAATAATATCTCTCTCATCATCGGTAAGCTCGCCCAGCTTCATAGTAAACGGTGTCATCTGTCCGTCTTTTACTACAAATGCTTTGATATCATCTAACTTGTCTTCCACAGCCTTTCTCACTTCCGGAACAAAGATGTAATCTCCATTGGTAAACGGAAGGTCTCCCTCCGGAATCAAAAATGGAAGCATACCCCAGTTGATAAGGTTTGAACGATATCTCTTGGTAGCATATTCATTGGCAATGTTTGCCCATCCGCCCAATACCTTCTGGCAGGATGCGGCCTGCTCTCTGGCTGAACCATCTCCCGGCTTCACTGCAAAGATGGTACTTCCCACACCAAAGTTGCTGTGGTTAACATTTGGATAATCCTTTTTCACGGTCTGCATGATTTCCTTTAACTCAGGAACTGCTTCACCGGCACATTCTCCGGCTTCCAATGCCTTTTGAGCCTTCTGGATTTCTTTTGCACGACCCACATACTCCGGATCCTTTCTTGAGAGTGTAAACTCTGCCAGTCCAAGTGGATTTGAACGGTATGAAGATGTCTCTCCGGACGGAATCAACTCATCTGTGGTAGTTACCGGATCATGAATCTCTGAAACCACCTTAAGAACCAAGTTCTCAGGCAATGCACTCATAGCCGGCCAGTCTTTGATGTTTGGTCCAAACTTGATTTCCTCATTCGGATCTGCCACACCCTTGCTGTCGAACACACGATTCTCATATATGGTTTTGTCAAAGAAATACTTTGGTTTTGTAAAGTTCACATCCACATCTGCTGCCGATGTAAGGTAACCCTTGTTCGCTGCAGTTGCCGCAATAGAACGGGCATCCATAAGTGCAACGGATGAAATCTGTCCACTCTGAAGCTTAGAGCCTTCACGGTTCGGGAAGTTTCTTGTAGAGTGACGGATAGAGAATCCATTGTTACTTGGTGTGTCTCCGGCACCGAAACATGGTCCACAGAATGCCGTCTTAACAATGGCACCTGTCTCCATCAAATCTGCAACACATCCATTTTTTACCAACTCCATATAAATAGGAGTACTTGCAGGATATACACTTAAGGTAAACTCGTCCGGTCCGATGGATGCACCTCGCAAAATGTCTGCTGCATCTGTAATATTTTCAAATCCACCGCCGGCACAACCTGCGATAATACCCTGATCTACATATAATCTGCCGTTTCGGACTTTGTCCTTTAAAGTGAAGTCCACCTGTCCGTCTAAGCTGACCTTTGCTCTCTTTTCACAATCATCCAAAATATCCATAAGGTTTGCATTTAACTCTTCGATGGTATAGGTGTTACTTGGATGGAACGGCATAGCAATCATAGGTTTGATTTCACTTAAGTCGATTTCAATCAAACCGTCATAATAAGTCACATCACCCGGCTGTAACTGGGCAAAGTCTTCTGTCCTTCCGTGTATCTCGTAGAATTCTCTCACCTTGTCATCGGTCTTCCAGATGGAGGAAAGACATGTGGTCTCTGTGGTCATTACATCCACACCGATACGGTAGTCCACACTCAGGTTGTCCACACCCGGTCCTACAAATTCCATTACTTTGTTCTTAACATAACCCTTATCAAAAACTTCACCGATAATAGCCAGGGCAATATCCTGTGGTCCCACGCCCTTGGAAGGTTTTCCGGTCATATAGACGCCAACCACACCCGGCATCGCAATGTCATAGGTTTTGCTCAGCAACTGTTTTACCAACTCCGGTCCGCCTTCACCCATTGCCATGGTACCCAGGGCGCCATAACGGGTATGAGAATCGGAGCCGAGAATCATTTTACCACCACCTGCAAGCATTTCTCTGGCAAACTGGTGAATTACCGCCTGATGAGGTGGTACATAAATTCCGCCGTATTTCTTTGCACAGGTGAGACCAAACATGTGGTCATCCTCATTGATGGTTCCGCCTACTGCACAAAGACTGTTGTGACAGTTGGTGAGGACATAAGGAATCGGGAATTTTTCCAATCCTGATGCTCTTGCTGTCTGAATGATTCCCACATAAGTAATATCGTGAGAGGTCAATTTATCAAACTTAATCTGCAAATGTTCCATATTGCCTGATGTATTGTGGTTCTCCAAAATACCATAGGCAATGGTGTTCTTTGCTGCTGTCTCCTTGGACACATCCTTTCCGGTCTTCTGCTTGATTTGTGCCTCTGCGTCCGGACCCTCAGCAATCAACTCAGTTCCACCCAGCAAGTACGCACCTTTTTCGTATAACTTCATTTGTCTCCTCCTACTATGATGTTATTTTTTACCAAAAATGGAAAATCCCCTTTTTTCTTCTTTTTTAGGTTTTTCTCCCTCTTCTTTCCAATCAAAATACTCATTGTCCAAATCCTGAGACAACTTTTCCATCTCTTCCTCAGACATAAGGTTTTCTTCCTGCTCCTGCTCCTGTTCTTCTTCCTCCAACGGGATTCCGTTTTGAGCAAAATAGTCTTTGTTTATAATAATCTCCGGTTGCATTCCCGCATAAGGAGATTTCTCCGGACTTCCGGCAGGAATACCCGCCTCTTTTTCCTTTGCAAGACGACGGTTCTCATCCTCTATCAAACGCAGATATTTCTGCGTATCAATCATATCTTCTAACTGGGATTTCAGTTCCGACTGATTGGTCTTTACTGCACGCTTCTGTTCCTCTATCTGTTGCTTTGTGTCACTATAGATTTTTTCCACTGCCTCATTGGTCTGTGCCATAATCTCCTGGATGTTGTGCAGTGCATTGTCGGTATACATAATCGAAGCCGCGTAAATATCCTCTGCTTTTCGGGATGCCGAAAAAATAATGTCATCCCCCTCTTTTTGCATTTCACGCTTCGCTTTTTCCTTTTTCCGTTGGGACAGACCGTACTCATCCATCATATCGTACATACAGTCATTCAACTCTTTCAGCAGATCCATCATCTCGTTTTTGTTGACGACCACGTCTTTTTTGCTTCCGTTATATGGCTCTGCCTTTGAGAAAAGTACATGTATATCCCGCAACACCCTTTCGGTATGATCCTGTGCTCCCATGTTTACTCCTCAGATCTTTTGATTTTGTGCCCTGTCAGGCACAGTTATACTTAATAAAAATATAGCATAGGAAAAAAATTATGACAATGACTCTTCCCTATTTTCCTATATTTCACCAAAAGGTTGTATCACCCTTGGTAGTATTCCGTGAACATAAGCAATCATAACCCCGTAATTGGTAATGGGAACATTTTCCTTGGCCCCGTGGGAAATACGATACCGCATCTCCTTTACCGGCAAAGTACAGCCCCCACAGTGAACCACCAAGGCGTACTCAGACAAATCTTCCGGGAACTCCGTTCCGCTGGTAAAATGAAACTCCAATTTTTTCCCACAGTGCTCTGTAATCCATTTAGGAAGCTTCTGTGTACCAATGTCTCCACACTGTCTGTGATGGGTACAGCCTTCCGAAATCAAAACTTTGTCTCCATCCTTAAGATTTTCTACGGCCCTTGCACCATTTATCTGGGTTTTTAAATCCCCCTTGTATCTGGCCATTAAGATGGAAAAGGATGTAAGGGGAATCTCCTTTGGGGTGACCTTTGAAACCTGGCCAAAAGCCTGACTATCTGTGATAACCAGTCTCGGTGGTTTTCCAAGACCCGCCAATGCCTCCTTTAACTCTGTCTCACGGCACACCACGGGAATTGTGCCACCTTCTAACACATCCCGAATCACCTGCTGTTGGGGCAAAATCAATCTTCCCTTAGGGGCAGCAGAATCAATAGGCACCACCAATACCACAAAATCCCCCGGATTTATCAAATCCCTGACTAAGGGACGCTCCTCATCCGTGGGTATCAATCCGGCAATGGTATCCTTTAATTGCGCTATTCCCTCTCCTGTCACTGCACTGACAAAACAGATTTTCTCTTTGGGTACAAATAGGATTTCCTCTACAGACTTGCCATAGATTTCCCGTGCTTCATCAGCTTTTATTTCCTCTGTGTTAGCCACATCGGATTTGTTCACCACCACCAGATACGGCCGGTTTTCCCCTTTTGCCTTTTTTATCAGGTCCTGTTCCAGACTTCCCGGAATTTCTCCGTAGGAGAGTACCAAAATTACAATGTCTGACTGGCGGAGCATCTGTCGGCTCTTTTCCACACGCTGTTGTCCCAGTTCTCCCTCATCATCAAGTCCCGGTGTATCAATCAACACCACCGGTCCCAGAGGCAAAAGTTCCATTGCTTTTTTTACCGGGTCCGTGGTAGTTCCCTTCACATCTGAGACAATCGCCAAACTCTGGTTCGTGATAGCGTTGATTAAACTGGATTTTCCGGCATTTGTTCTGCCAAATATGCCGATTTGTGTCCGTTCGCCGGATGGCGTTTCATTCATTCCCATGGCTTTACCTCTTTTAGAAACGGAAATCTCTTCTTCCTTCATGAATTTTTTCAATATAGTCCTTGGCAATTCCCTTTACCTTTTCGTTGGTGATGACCTCCAACTCTTTCTTTATCAGAGCCTCACCTACTTCCTTAGTCTCCGGAGATGCATAATCCTCCAGATACTCTTTCAAGGTCATCAAAGCATTTGGATGACAACAGTTTACAATCTGTTTGCTCTTAAGCAGTGACATAAAACGGTCTCCTGTTCGTCCTTCCCGGTAACATGCGGTACAGAAGCTTGGCACATAGCCCCCTTCCATCAACCATCTCACCACCTCATCCAACGGACGGTTATCACTGATATCAAACTGTTTTGAGTTATCCTCTTCCTTTTCCTCTTCGTTATATCCGCCTACGCTGGTTTTTGAGCCACCGCTAATCTGGGAAATACCCAACTCAAGAACACGCTCTCTGCTCTCCTTTGACTCTCTGGTAGAAACAATCATTCCGGTATAAGGAACAGCAATACGAATACATGCCACAATCTTTGCAAAGGTTTCATCTGAAATGCCGTTATCAAATACATCCGGGTCAATATCATCTGCCCGGCGAACTCTAGGTACGCTGATGGTGTGAGGACCACAACCTTTTGCCGCCTCTAAATGTTCTGCATGCATAATAATTCCGGTAAAGTCATAACGATAATTGTTCAGTCCAAAAAGAACACCCAAACCGACATCATCGATTCCGCCTTCCATAGCTCTGTCCATAGCCTCTGTGTGATATGCGTAATCACTCTTTGGTCCTGTCGGATGTAACTGCTGATAAGATTCCTTATTGTAGGTCTCCTGGAACAAAATGTAAGTACCGATTCCTGCTTCCTTTAACAAACGATACTCTTCAACAGTTGTTGCCGCTATATTGACATTGACGCGGCGAATGTCTCCATTTTTATGGTGAATACCATAGATTGTCTTGATACTTTCCAGAATATATTCGATAGGATTGTTCTTTGGATCCTCCCCGGCCTCAATGGCGAGTCTCTTATGTCCCATATCCTGAAGGGCAATTACCTCCTGACGAATCTCTTCCTGGGAAAGCTTCTTTCTGCGGATATGTTTATTTTTCGCATGATAAGGGCAATACTCACAGCCGTTGATACAGTAGTTTGACAAATAAAGAGGTGCAAACATTACAATACGGTTGCCATAGAACTCCTGCTTGATATCCTTTGCCAACTGGTAAATCTCCTGATTTTTGTCCTCCAGCTCACAGTCCAAAAGAACCAACGCCTCTCTGTGGCTGATGCCCTTCATCTCTCTGGCCTTTGTGAGAATTTGGTCAATTAATTCCCGATTGTTCTTGTTTTCTTCTGCGTAGGCAAGACAATCCTTAATCTCCTCATCTGAAATAAACTCCTCTGCTTTTGATGACATTACATTATACATCTCTTGTTCCTCCAAAATTAATTTTAGTTTTAATTATTCTATTTCTGTGTCCAGCCAGGGGCATCTCCCCGACTGGTAACTATTTCATATCCAATGGCACTGACCCGGTTTGCAAGACATACCCGACACTCTGCCGCTTCGTCTCCGGTACAAATTTTGTTGTCGTACAGCTCATACTGCTTCCGATAATCTGTAGGGGAAAGATTTGGCATCAAAACATTGGCTCCTGCCATAATTCCCTTTTCCCGACCCTTCGGGTCAATGGTTCCCAGCGCCGTCGTTGCCGGAAGCAACACATCCGGCTTTAATATTCTTATCAGGGAAAGCAAAAACAACGTCTGCTTCACCGTCCCCCCCGGCTCCCTGGCAAAAGGTGTTGCATGGTGGGGCACAAAAGGGCCGATTCCCACCATCTCCGGCTGCAAATCTGTAATCAGCTCCATATCCTTTACCAGACAGCTTTCTGTCTGGCCGGGAGAGCCTACCATAAAGCCGCATCCCACCTGATATCCTATCTCCTTTAGAGTATAAAGGCACCGGATTCTGTTTTCAAAACTCATTTCTTCCGGGTGTAGCTTTCTATAATGTGCAGAATCAGCGGTTTCATGTCGTAAAAGGTATCGATTTGCCCCTGCTTCATACATTAATCTGTAACTTTTCTCACTTCTTTCCCCTAAGGACAGGGTAATGGCACAATCCGGATGATTTTTTCGGATCTCTCCTATCACGTCACACATAAACTCATCTGTGAAGCTGCCATCCTCTCCCCCCTGCAATACAAAAGTCCGAAATCCCAACTCGTAGCCAATTCCGGCACATTCTATGATTTGCTCCCTGGTAAGCCGGTATCTCTCAACAGAGGAATTATCCCTGCGGATTCCGCAGTAATAACAATTGTTCTTACAATAGTTGGATATTTCTATCAAACCTCTGGTGTAGATTTGATTGCCAAAAATCTCCCGGGAGTGCTTTCTGGCTAATTCTGCCGCAAATTCAGCCACGTCATCGTCTCTACAGCGGATAAGTTCTTCCCATTCCTCTGTTTCTAGCCGATGCAGACTATCCAACTTTAAAATCAGCTCTTTTTCTCTTTCCATATCAGACCCCTGTCTTGGAGCAAACCGCTTTGGCACTGATTCCCGGTATGTTTCCTATTTTTCCTGAAATGGTGCTGATAATATCCTGAGGAGCATCCACAGCTACGCTGATAAGAGAAATTCCTTTTTTTTCATAGGGAATTCCCATTCGCCCAATCACATACTGACGATACTCATGCAAAATGTGATTTAACTCCTCTGCCCGTTCTGCCTCTTCCACCACAATTGCAATAATTGCTACTCTTGTTTCCATTGACCCTCCTTTTTCCATACAAAAAAGTCCCTGCATCCATATAGATACAGAGACTTTACCTATCTTGTCCTTTTAAACCAAAGCCTTCGCTTTCTATACTGTATCTTAACTCTCAGGTTTCCCTTTGAGCGCAGATGCTCTCTTTTTAAAAGCGTTACCTCCACAGACTGCTCAACCCAGGCACCCTCGCGGCACCCGGAAACTCCTTCTTAGTGCTGCTCCATTCCTGACCTGACACGATTCGTAGGCATCCGTCGCGCAAGACCCAAGTATCAACGCCACTTATGGAGGCCGCCATTTGTATTTTACTAAATAAGCATTACCTTTGTCAACTTGTCCAAAGGAACTATTTTCCTAGAACTGCTTTTTCTGCTCCCTCAGCTCAGCAAAGAAATCCGTCAAAATCTGTGAGCATTCTTCCTCCAATACACCGGTGGTTACATTCACCTGATGATTGAACTGCTCCATCTGCAAAATATTTAAAATGGAACCGGCACAGCCTGCCTTTGGATTCATACTTCCAATCACCGCGTTTTCCAGTCTCGCCTGAACCATAGCTCCGGCACACATCTGACATGGCTCTAAAGTGATATACATGGTGCACCCTTCCAATCGCCAGTCCCCGGTTTTTTTACAGGCCTGCTTCATAGCAATCAACTCCGCATGGGAAAGTACATTTTTGTCTGTGTTTCGCTTGTTATATCCTTTCCCAATTACTTTGTCATCCTTTACAATGACACAGCCTATGGGAACCTCATTTAAATCATAGGCCTTTTTTGCCTCTTTTAATGCCATTTTCATGTATTTTTCCTGTTTTCTTTTCTGTTTGTTCTTCTCCAGTTCTTCCTTCAGT
>JALELK010000034.1 GCA_022768745.1 Lachnospiraceae bacterium | reverse complement strand
TTTCAGAAATCTGCTTAGCATCTTTCCTTTACTGTTTCTAGGTCGCTTCTTTCAAAAAGCTGTTCGTTTCCGATTTTTCATCGGCTTGAATTCATTCTCTTAGAATCTTTCAAGGTTGTTTCACTGTTCAGTTATCAAGGTTGTTTGTGTCGCTAACAGCAACTCTGATATAATATCATTTATTCATCGTCGTGTCAACAACTTTTTTTCTGAGAAGTTTTTTCTCAGTTGTTGCTTTCCTCTCAGTCAGCTATGTCATAGTACCACCTGTACCTATAGAAGTCAAGGGATTATTTGAAATAAATTAAAGTACTACGATTCGACAAATTTCGTCTATTTTTCAGACAATTCAAACATTTTCATTTTTTACAGTAAATTCAAGGCTTCCCGCACGCTCTCAACCCCTAATAATTGCATGTTGCCTGCTTTTTGTATGCTTTTCAGGCACACTTTAGGCATAATGCAAGTGGTAAATCCCATCTTACGGGCTTCCTTAACTCTCTGCTCTACCATATTCACTCCTCGGACCTCACCACTCAGTCCAACTTCTCCGAAGCATATCACTCCTTCATCAATAGGTTTATTCTTGTAGCTGGACACAATGGCAAGCACCAATCCCAAATCAATCGAAGGTTCATTAATCTTCATCCCCCCGACAATATTGATATAGGCGTCCTGATCAGACAATCTCACTCCCACTGTTTTTTCCAAAACTGCCATCAACAGATTTACCCGGTTATAATCTGTCCCCGCTGCAGTTCTTCTGGGCATTCCAAAGGCACTGTGGCAGACCAAAGCCTGAATCTCAACCAGTAAAGGCCTGGTTCCTTCCATAGAACATGCTACTACTGAGCCGGTAGCTCCTTTCGGTTTTCCCTCCAGCATATACTCCGATGGATTCTTCACCTCCACAAGACCCGCCTGACGCATCTCAAAGACACCTATCTCATTGGTGGAACCAAATCGATTTTTCACCCCACGTAAAATACGATAACTTGCATACCTGTCTCCCTCAAAATACAACACGGTATCCACCATATGTTCCAGAACTCGCGGACCAGCCACTACACCTTCCTTTGTAACATGACCCACAACAAAAATGGCAATCCCCTCTTCCTTTGCCAATCTCATAAACACACTCGTAGCCTCCCGAACCTGAGAAACACTTCCTGGAGCCGAAGCCACATTTTCATCAAACAAAGTTTGAATAGAATCAATCACCACAACTTCCGGTTTCTTTTCTGTGATAACTCCCTTTATCAATTCCAGATTTGTCTCACACAACAACTCCAACCAGGAAGAAAATTCTCCGATTCGATCTGCACGAATTTTTATCTGTTGCAAGGATTCCTCACCTGATATGTATAACACAGAGCTTCCCTGGTTACACAACTGACGACACACCTGGAGCAACAGTGTTGATTTTCCGATTCCCGGATCGCCTCCTACCAAAACCAAAGAGCCTGGCACAATGCCCCCTCCCAGCACCCGGTCGAATTCCTGCATTCCTGAGCGGATTCTCTTTTCATCTGTGCTGTCAATCTCATTTATTTTTGTAGGTTTCACCTGTGCGATTTCTTTTCGACTCACAGTAGTTTTTTTATCTACTTTTTCTTCCACGAAAGTATTCCATGCCTTACATGCCGGACACTGCCCTGACCATTTGCTGGATTCATATCCACATTCCTGACAGAAAAAAATACTTGTCTTTCCTTTTGCCATAATAAATTCCTCACTTGAAACAATAAGGCCAGACCCTCGGGTCTGACCTCATCCCATTCATTATTTAAACGTCAAAAACTATACCTTAGCAACTGTAATAGAAACATCGCTGTCTGCATCCAGTTCAACACTGAGGCTGAGTTTTCCGCCAAGATTCGTCTTCATAGAACCGGCATCAACGCCTCCAACGGTAATGTCATACTCCGTCTCCGGTTCTAATTCCAATGTAATCTGAGCATCTTCCTCACCTGTAACATCAAATGTAACGCCCTGTTCCGTCGCCTTGAAATGTCCTACTGCTGTTCCCGGTACGGATTCATAAACAAACATACCGTTTCTCTCCAGCTTGGTAATCTCCTTGAAGGTCTTTACCTTGTAAATGTCTCCCTGATACTTTACATTGTCCAATTTTGACTTTGAATCCAAGCTGTAGTCCCCAAAACTGACAGTTCCATCTGATTCTAACCGAATCAATTCGCTAATAACAGCCATTTTTTCTCCTCCTGCATTACTACGGACACTCTCATCGTCCGTCTTATCAACATAGCTATATTATATAATAGTAAGTATAAAATATCTAGTGATTTTCAAAGACAATCTTCCCCTTCTTCATAGTGACAACCACACTATCTCCCTTGGAAATTTCTCCCTGTAAAATCTTCTCTGCCAGGGTGTCCTCCAGCTCTGTCTGTATCTTTCTGCGAAGAGGTCTGGCACCATATTTAGGCTCATATGCCGTCTCCACGATGTGTTTCTTCACACTGTCTCTCACTGTAAGCTTAATATCTAATCGCTCCTGACAGCGCTCTATTAAATCCTTACATAATATAGAAACAATTTGTTTCATATCATCCTTATTTAAGGATCTGAATACAATGGTCTCATCTATACGATTTAGGAATTCCGGTTTGAAGATTCTTTTTACTTCTTCCATCACACCGTTCTTCATAAATTCGTAATTTGTCTTTTCATCATCAGAAGAAGAAAAGCCCAAATGCTTCGGTTCTACGATAGCCTGTGCCCCTGCATTGGATGTCATAATGATGATTGTATTTTTAAAACTGACTTTTCTGCCCTGGGAATCCGTAATATGCCCATCATCCAGCACCTGAAGCAAAATATTGAACACATCCTGATGTGCCTTTTCTATCTCGTCAAACAAAACAACGGAATAGGGATTTCTCCGGACTTTTTCGCTGAGCTGGCCTCCCTCTTCGTGGCCCACATATCCCGGAGGAGATCCAATCATTTTAGATACACTGTGTTTCTCCATATACTCCGTCATATCTACACGAATCATAGCTTTCTCATCGCCGAAAACAGCCTCTGCCAATGCCTTGGATATCTCCGTCTTTCCAACACCGGTGGGTCCCAAGAACAAAAAGGAACCTATTGGTCGGTCTGCCTCTTTTAATCCTACACGGCCTCTGCGGACAGCCCTGGCAACCGCACCTACTGCTTCCTCCTGTCCCACAACTCTCTTGTGTAAAATTTTCTCCAAATTGCGGAGACGGGTAACCTCTTTCTCATTTAACTTTGATACCGGTATCTTGGTCCAAACAGACACAACCTGAGCTACATCCTCATCTGTAAGCACCAGTTTCTTAGAGTCCTTATTTCTCGCATATCGCTTTTGAAGATTTGCCAGTTTTTTCTTAGCCTCTTTTTGTTCACTTCTGGCCTTTGATGCTGCCTCTACATCCTGCTCTATTAGGTATCCCTCAACCTCTTCATTCAGTTTTTCAATCCTTCGTTCCAGCTCTAAAATCTGCCCCGGGGCTTTCACTGCCATAAGTCTGAGGTTGGCAGCAGCTTCATCCATCAAATCTATGGCTTTATCCGGCAAAAAGCGATCTGAAATATAACGTTCAGACATAGTAACTGCTGCTTCAATGGCTTCATCGGTTATTTCCACCCCATGATGAACTTCATACTGATGCTTGATTCCCTGTAAAATCTCCTCGGTCTCCTGAATCGTAGGCTCCTCTACTGTAACTGGCTGGAATCTTCGCTCTAAAGCCGCATCCTTTTCCACATATTTACGATACTCGGCAATGGTGGTGGCTCCGATAATTTGAATCTCGCCTCTGGCCATAGCCGGTTTTAAAATATTAGAAGCATCAATTGCCCCCTCTGCTCCACCGGCTCCGATAATGGTGTGCATTTCATCAATAAACAAAAGAATGTCGCCGGCTCTCATTACTTCGGCAATTACTTTTTTTATGCGCTCTTCAAATTCGCCTCTGTATTTAGAACCTGCCACCATTCCCGACAAGTCCAAAGACATCACTCGTTTTCCCTTGACAGAATCCGGCACCATCTGTGACTCTATTCTCTGAGCAAGCCCTTCCACAATGGCAGTTTTTCCCACACCGGGCTCACCGATAAGACACGGGTTATTTTTTCCCCTACGGCTCAAAATCTGAATCACACGGCGAATCTCATCTTCACGCCCTACCACCGGATCCAATTTTCCCTCTCTGGCCATCTGGGTCAAATCCCTTGCGTACTGTTCCAAAGTGGCTGTCTCACTGCCACCGCGCTTTCTCTTGCGGGCAGCACTCTCCTCACGATATGTAATTCCCTCTCTCCCCATAGCTGAAATAATTTCAGGAAAAATCTTTTGGGGTTCCACGTTCATAGACGCTAAAATTCGTGAACCGGCAGCATCCTGCATTTTTAACATCGCCATCAATAGATGCTCTGTTCCTATTTCATCCATCCCGCAAAGAGATGCTTCCTGTTCTGCCTGTTCTATCATTTTTTGCAGTTTGGGGGTATATCCATCCCGTTCTGCCAAAACCACACCATTGCCGGGAGAAATCAGTTCCTCAATCAGTCCAATCAGCCCCTGCTCCGTCACACCTGCCTGGGTCAACACCTTTGATGCCAAACTATCCGTCTGACGCACAAGACCTATCAATACATGCTCGGTCCCAACATAATTTTGTTTCAGTTTTCCGGAAACCTTTTTTCCATCATCCAAAGCTTTCTTTGCCTGGTTTGTAAATTCCATAAACTAGCCTCCAATTTTATAAGTCATTTAAATCTATAATATCTACATGGTCATCATCACTGGTTTTATGACGAATTTCTCTGGAACTCCGAAAAGCCTCTGTACCTCTGACATCCTCATAGGAAACCTTGGAATCTGTAAAAGATTCCTCTGGCTCCTGTTCATCCAAATCACTCTCTGCTATATCTTCTTCCTCATTATCCTGCTCATAATCGTCGTCATAATCATCCTCCTGATCATCCTCTGATAATCTCCTCTTTGATAAAAAGAGATTCACAGAAATAACCGCCAATACGACAATCACGAAAATTAACACTGCCACAATATAGCGCAATTTGCTCCATTTGGCCTGATAATTTTCTGTCTGTCCACTCTCATCTGTCTCTGCCTCTGTGCTTTCCTGGGATGCAGATGAAAGCAATGCCTCATTCATTCTCTGAATGGTTCCTTCCTTGGTATCATATTGGAACCATCCGGTTTCCCCACTATTATCTGTACCATATATAAGGTAGAATTCACTATTATCCCCGATCACGTAAGCCGTAATCTGCTGACCATTCACTTCCAGCTTGGTTTCCGTGGCATTTCCAATCACAGTCTCCGGCTTTTGAATAAGCACATAGCTTTCTTCACCTTGCAACGCCTCAAAACTGCTGACGGAATGGGTCTCCTTATCATATACATAGAAAGTTCCTTTTGACGAGGTGTCTGACGCAGGCTTTAAATAAACCAAAATTCTGCTTCCGTCTGTCAAAACTTTATAGTTATATCCGTCAATCTGTTCTCTGGTTCTTTCAAATCCTGCCGGTATCTCAGCATCCGAAAATCTCTCCGATACTACATAGGCAACACCATCCACAGTAAACTGTCCCTCAGCATCCTGATTCTGCTGACCTGCAGAATCTGTCTGGGAAGCAGAATTGCTTCCGCTTACCTGAATTGATGTACTGCTTCCTTCTACATTAGTTCCGGAAACAATCACGGAGGATTTTCCTGCTTTGACCGCTGTAAAACTCAAAGTGGCGTCCGTACCCTCGAAGGTAATCGTATTTCCATCTGTGGTATAATTCTGCGAACAGCCGGTTAAGTTTAAAACTTCCGGATTATACTTTACCGTCACACTGCCGGACTCAGAGGCAAGTACCTGTACAGAAACCGCCTCCCCCTCTGCCGGAGCACTGTTACTGATTCTAATGGAAGAAGTCCCCTGGGCATGCACGTTTACGGAGCACATCATAAGCACCATAAAAAATAGAGCGAAACATCCGCCTAACTTCTTTTGTCGTCTCAACATAATTATCTCCTCAATTTGAATTGTTATATCTTATAATAAGAAATAGTCCAATCAAATTATAGGAAACAATGGGTTGCTAGTCAACAGTTTCTACATAGAAGTATGCCCCAAATACTACCAGCTAATACAAAAAAAGATGTAACCATTTTTGTACTGTCGCACTGGGTAATATCCCATCCAAAATAGAGAACAATTGCGAAAATTACGCTTACAGACGCAAGCAATGCAACTATTCCACATCCTAAAATCATTTCCTTATCTAATATCTTTTTGTGAGCCATCTCTTTTATCCTCCTGTTTTCTCTAAACACAGAATAGCACGTGGTATGTCCCATTTATGACTCATCTTGTTTTCTGATGACATTTTCAGTATCATATCTCTCGGCTTAAATTTTACTTGGAGGATTATTTATGAAAAACTGCATTATCGCACAATCCGGTGGACCAACTGTGGCTATCAACGCCAGTCTTGCCGGGGTAATAGAGGAATGTCTCGACAAAAACGCTTACGACCACATCTATGGTTCACTTCACGGAATCACCGGGATATTAGACGACCATATCATAGATTTAGGAGAAAAAGTCAAAAACGACACCTTATTTATTGACCATTTAAAGCACACACCGGCTATGTATCTTGGTTCCTGCCGATACAAACTGCCATCTCTTGACAAGGATGCTTCTGTTTACGAGAAAATCTTTGATTATTTTGAAGAGAAAGAGATTGTAGGATTCTATTATATCGGCGGCAATGATTCTATGGATACCGTATTGCAGCTTTCAAAATATGCAAAGGCCCACAACAAAGACATATCCATTATGGGGGTTCCAAAAACCATCGATAACGACTTATGTCACACTGATCACACTCCCGGATTTGGATCCGCAGCAAAATATATTGCCACGGTTATGAAGGAGATTGCTTATGATACCTCCATCTACCCGGTTCCCAGCGTAACCATCGTAGAAATTATGGGACGGGATGCCGGCTGGCTCACCGCCGCTTCTGCTCTGGCAAAAACCTCTTATGGTCTTGGACCTGACTTTATCTATTTGCCGGAAGTTTCATTTGATAAAGAACTCTTTTTAGAGGATGTAAAAGAAAAAATAAAGACAAAACGAAATATTTTAATTGCGATTTCTGAGGGAATCCATGATGCAGACGGAAATTACATCAGTGCTTCCGGTACCGCCACCGACTCCTTTGGACATTCTCAGTTAAGCGGTGCAGGAAAAGCGTTAGAATATTTCATTGCTGATGAAATGGACGTAAAAGTTCGTTCCGTGGAAATTAATCTCCCACAGCGTTGTGCTGCCCACCTGTCTTCTGCAACCGATTTATGCGAATCTGCTCAGTTGGGCCGCACTTCCGTTAGAGCTGCCTTAGAAGGTCATACCGGTGAAATGTCAGTGATTCGCAGATGCTCCGATGCCCCTTACCAGGTAGCGTACAGTACCGAGGCAATCGAAAAAATTGCCAATGAAGTAAAAAATGTACCAAGAGACTTCATCAATGAGCAGGGAAATGATGTCACAGAGAAAATGCTAACTTATTTACGCCCATTGATTCAGGGTGAGCCTGCTATCACTTACAAAGACGGTATGCCAGAGTTTGCATCCCTCTCTCATTTGTATTAACATACATCTCTGATTTTTTTATAAAACATTTAATCAAAAAAGCCTGAACCACAAACACGTGATTCAGGCTTTTTTCTATCTGGGAACATCCCCTCTTAATTTTTATGTATCTTATAAGAAGATATACTTCAATACGAAAAGTACTGCAAGAACATACATCAATGGATGAATCTTCTTAGCCTTTCCTACACATACATTGATTACCACATAAGAGATAACACCAACTGCGATACCTTCTGAAATGCTGTACATAAGTGGCATAGCCAGTAAGCAAAGGTAAGCCGGTACTGCTTCTGTTGCATCAGAGAAGTCGATATCTACAACTGCTGTAATCATTAAGAATCCTACAAAAATTAATGCTGGTGCTGTTGCGAATCCAGGAATAGTTGTAAACAATGGTGCAAAGAAAATTGCAAGTAAGAACAACAAACCTGTAACTACAGAAGCCAAACCTGTTCTGGCACCTTCTGATACACCTGAAGAACTCTCTACGAAAGTAGTGGTTGTTGATGTACCAAGAACTGCACCTGCAGAAGTTGCTACTGCGTCAGCAAGTAAAGCCTGCTTAATTCTTGGAAGCTTTCCTTCCTCATCCAACATATCAGCCTTGTTTGCAACACCAATCAATGTACCGATGGTATCAAACATATCTACAAACAAGAATGCAAATACGATAACAATCATATCAAGAATCTTGATATCGCTAGTTGCTGCACTGCTAAAGCAAGCACCAAAAGTCTCTCCCAAAGAGCTGAAATCTACACTGACAAAATGTGTAGGAATTAAAGAATAAAATCCGGTCTCAACATCTACTACGTAAATGCCTGTCAACTGACAGATAATACCGAGAATCCATGTAGCAAAGATTCCGATAAGGAAACTTCCCTTTACATTTTTATGGTGAAGAACTGCAATAATCATAACACCGATAAAACAAAGAAGTGCACAAATACCTGTGGTGTGGAAGTTCTCTGTAAAGTTAACTACTGTAACCTTTGTTGAATCACTGGATGCTACCAGATATCCATTCTGCAAACCAATAAATGCAACAAAGAGACCAATACCAACAGATACACCCTTCTTTAACTGCATTGGAATGGCATTGAAAATAGCTTCACGGACATTTGTAAGTGAAAGGATAATAAAGATAATACCTTCGATAAATACTGCCAGTAAAGCGAACTGCCATGAATAACCCATAGCACCGCAAACAGTGTATGCAAAGTATGCATTCAGTCCAAGTCCCGGTGCCAAAGCAAATGGATAATTTGCCATCAGAGCCATACAAAGAGTTCCGATGAATGCAGCCAATGCGGTTGCCATCACGATAGCATTTGGATTCATACCAGATGCAGAAAGGATGGACGGATTTACTGCAAGAATGTAAGCCATTGTCATAAATGTGGTAATACCACCGATGACTTCGGTCTTAACATTAGTGTTGTTCTCATTGAGTTTGAACATTTTTTCTAACATTTTTTCCTCCTAACTCCCTTATATGAAGTTTACTATTTTATCACTTCATATCATTAAATTTTTAACGTATAGATTATAATAAAAACTCCCCTCTTTTTCAATAATTTTATCGCAATAATATACATTTTTTTTAAATTGTATGTTATACTTGTACCTTGTAAAATGTGAAAGGAAAAGAGAGTGGATTATGAAAATCGGATTTGATAATGACAAATATCTGCACATGCAGTCAGAACACATTAAAGAACGTATTAATCACTTCGGTGATAAGTTATATCTGGAATTTGGAGGAAAACTTTACGATGATTATCACGCTTCACGAGTTCTTCCCGGATTTATGCCGGACTCCAAACTCCGCATGCTGTTACAGTTAAAGGACCATGCTGAAATCGTAATCGCCATTTCTGCCGGAGCCATCGCCTCCAATAAAATGCGCGGAGATTTAGGCATCACTTATGACGAAGATGTCTTCCGCCTTATGGATGTATTCCGTGGTTTCGGTCTCTATGTGGGCAGCGTTGCCATCACCCAGTACACCGGCGAACCGGCAGCCGACGAATTCCGCAGACGTCTGGACGATTTGGGAATTCCTTCCTATATCTTACGCAAAATCGATGGATACCCAAGCAATATCGAACACATCGTCAGTGATGAGGGTTACGGAAAGAACGATTACATTAAAACCAGTCGACCTCTGGTTGTGGTAACAGCCCCTGGTCCTGGTAGCGGAAAAATGGCCACCTGCCTCTCCCAGCTTTACCACGAGCACAAACGTGGTGTTTCTGCCGGATATGCAAAATTCGAGACTTTCCCTGTCTGGAATCTTCCTTTGAAGCACCCGGTAAACATCGCATACGAAGCAGCTACTGCTGATTTAAATGACGTAAATATGATTGATCCTTTCCACTTGGATGCCTACGGAGAGACAACCATCAATTACAACCGTGATGTGGAAATTTACCCTGTATTAAAGGCTATGTTTGAAAAAATCTATGGTCATTGCGAATACAAATCTCCTACCGATATGGGTGTCAACATGGTTGGAAAATGCATCAGCGACGATGCCATCTGTCAGGAAGCCGGAAAGGCTGAGATTATCCGCCGTTACTATACAGAGTTGTGCAACATCAAAAAAGGTACCGGCTCAAAGGATGCCTTATACAAAATCGAGCTTTTAATGAAACAGGCAGGCATCTCTCCTGCTGACCGCAAGGTTGCCACCTATGCTATGGATGTGGAAATGGAAACTCACGCCCCTGCTGTTGCTGTAGAACTGGATAACGGAACCATTATCGATGGTAAAACCTCTGATTTGTTGGGACCATCTGCCGCAGTACTGTTAAATGTATTAAAGGAATTAGCCGGCATTCCTCATGAAACAATGCTGATTTCTCCTGAAGCATTACAACCAATCACCCAGCTGAAAAAGGATTATCTCGGCAGTAAAAATCCTCGCCTTCACAGCGATGAGGTATTGGTGGCTTTATCCATCAGTGCAAATTCCGACGCCAATGCAAAGGCTGCCTTAGAACAGCTTCCAAATCTCCGAGGTTTAGATGTACACTCCTCTGTTATGCTGGGAAGCGTGGACGAGAAAATCTTCAAAAAACTTGGCATGTATTTAACCTGCGAACCAAAGAAACAGGTGTTGTAAACCAAATATAGCTAAAATCAAAATACGGCCCGGATAAATTTGTATATTCCATAGCAGACACGCTTTCGCTTGGGACGAAACGTCTGCATATGGAATAACAAAATTTATCCGGGCCTGTATTTTTGTAGTAAAGTTTATTTTTGTCTATAAAGTCCTAATTCTTTTCTTATGTTTTCAAACTCAACTAATGTTTTTGGATTATCTGAGGTAAACTCAGATAATTGTTTCAAATAGCCTTGGCTTAGGGCAAGTTCTCTGCTCTTTGGATAAACCAATTCGTAGAATAAAGCCAGATGCCCTACCACGTTATCCACCGGGGTTTTCTTTAACTCCCGCTGTACTGCATGATGTTCCATAAATGCCTGCAGCACTTCCGGTGTCACTTGGGATTCCTTCAACTCCCGGGTGGTGGTGTTATAAATCTCCTCCATCGGTGTTTCCAGATTCACACGGAAGATATCAATTTTATCTGCATCACGTAAGATATCACAAAACATCTTTTGTCGGTCTGTCAGATTCTCCGGCAAACGATAGGCACTGTGATACCGGATTGCTGTATAAAGTAAATCGTCATATGCATCATCCTGAATAAACTCCCGGATGATACCAACATCCTCTTGATTTTCTCCAAACAAAATCTGTGTACTCAAAAGTGCATGGTCAATGGAGTCCGCATCCACAAAGGTATGATAACGTCTAATCTGTTCAAAACGTCCGATGTCATGAAGCATTCCGCTCATCCAAGCCACAAATCTGTCCTCCTTGGACAATCCAATATCCTCTGCAATACTCCGGCATAACCCTGCCACCCTATAGGTATGCACTGCCTTTAGGGCAATTTTAGAATCTTTCATATCATATGCTGACACATAGGATGCAAATCTTTCCTTGGCTATCGTTTCTCTATCCATTCTCTCATCTCACCTTTAACATAAAAATAGTTCCAAAACCAAAACAATACCGCAACAGGTCACCGCCACCTGAAACAGACTTGCACCGAACCAGGCCGCCACAATCCCAACAATCAACGCCACCAGACCTGCAATGGGCGATTGGGTTGCCTCTGTAATCGCCGGAAAAGTCATAACTGCCAGTGTCACATAAGGCACATAGTACAAAAAGGATTGCACAAATCGATTTTTTATAGGCTTACGAATCAGCGTCAAGGGAAGCACTCGTATCACATAACTCACCCCGAACATGATTAAAATATATAAATAAATGTTATGCTCCTGCATCTCATTTTCCTCTCTTTGATATGTAAATTACGACGGTTGTTCTTCCTGACCTCTGGGAAACAGAATTGCCGCAACAGATGAAATCACCACCGTCAGAAGGATGGTTCTGGTTCCGCTGGAAAGTTTTGATATCCCCGGCAGATATCCTGCCAGAAAGCTTCCGGCAAAACAAACAGCAATAATCACACCTATCACCTTGTCCTTTCTGACCGGTGGAATAATAATCGCCAAAAACATGCCATACAAAGCCACACTAAAGGCACTCACCAATCGCAGTGGCATCAGATTTCCCGCCAGACATCCCACCGCTGTTCCGATGGACCAACAAGGCGCCGCAATGGCGATAGCACCATAGTTATAATTGGGATTCAACCAGCCCTTGCGTCCTATGGAGATGGCAAATATTTCATCTGTCACATCATATCCCACCGCCAATCGATGAACCAGTGACAAACTGGGCTTCATCTTCTGACTCAGGGCACAACTCATAAGCAGGTATCTGGCATTAGCAATAAAAGTCATAATGGCAACCTCAATATAGGATGCCTGCACCATAATCAGAGAAAAGCCTGCATATTCTCCCGCAGATGCATTGCACAAAAGGCTTGCCAGAAATCCCTGAAAAGGATTTAATCCAGCCCGTTTTGCCATAATTCCCAAAGAGAAGGACACAGCGAAGTATCCCAATCCAATGGGTAATCCATCTCTTAATCCATCCCGAAAGGCTTTTTTATTTTCCTGTAAAGTAATACTGTATTCTGAATTTCTCATTTCGAGTCTCCCGCTTTTTGTGGCAGCTGAGGAATCACAACCGCAATAAATATCACCAGACAACCAATTCCCTCTATCAGGGTAATCCGCTCATGCATCAATAACACACCAAAAATCACTGCAAAGACGGATTCTAAGCTCATAATCAAAGTGGCCGTGGTTGGTTCCGCATTTTTTTGTCCCACCACCTGCAAGGTATATCCGATTCCGGTGGAGACCAGTCCGCTGTATAAAATCGGTTGCCGCAGGGACAGAATTTTATCTATATCCGGCTGTTCAAAAATACCCATTAAAATCAGACTTAAAATACCTGCTGTGATAAACTGCACTGAAGATAACAGCAAGCCATTCGCCTTCGTTGCGAAAAAATCCACTACAATAATATGCCAGGCAAACACAAAAGCACAGATTAAAACAAACAAATCTCCCTTTTCTAAAACAAATCCGTTTGACTTTCCGGCCATAGTAAGGAGATAAAATCCCAGACCTCCTAAGAAAACACAGCCCCAAATCAAAGGTCTAACTTTTTTTCCAAAGAAAACACTGAGAATGGGAACAAACAAGATATAAAGGGAGGTAATAAATCCCGCCTTACTGGCATCTGTCTGAAAGTAAATTCCAAACTGCTGTAAATTTGAGGCGATACAAAGTACTACTCCACAGATAATTCCACCCAAAATGGATGATTTTACCACGTTATACTGTTTGTCTTTATTCTCAACATGTTTTCCCCCCTTATTTTTCATAAACAGAAAAACCACCGGCAAAAGCACCACTCCCCCAAGGAGCATTCGGATACCGTTGTAGGTAAAAGGCTGCAGTTCTGCCCCCGCCTTTTGGGCCACAAAACCAAGGCCCCAAACCATTGCCGTAAGCAATAAAATCAAATTTCCTTTTCTCTTCTGTCTCATCTCTTCATCTCTTTCCATTCATAACCTAAAATATCATATCAAAATCCACATTTTTTGTAAATCCGAGTGCCATAAAACGACACGTTTTCCACCACAAAAAAGGAATGTGGTCGCATACCACATTCCCTTTCTTCACAATTCTATTTGTCTTTCAAACGCTAAGCCTCTTTCCAGCTTTACCGTCAATTACTCTACAGATTAGAATATCCCATCAGATACTCATCCACCTCTTTCGCACAGGCTCTTCCCTGAGCAATTGCCTTAACCACCAGAGACTGTCCTGTATGCATATCTCCTGCAGTAAACACCTTATCTACAGAAGTCATAAAACTTTCTCCTTTGGATGCCACATTGGTACGGCCATCTACCTCCACGCCAAAGGCATCCACTACATAGGATTGGCTACCTAAAAATCCTGCGGCTATCAATACCAACTGGCAAGGAACTTCCTTTTCCGTTCCTTCCACCGGCAGCATCATTCTGCGTCCTGATTTTTCATCCACCTTGGACTCCAGGCTCACCAGAACTACTTTGGAAAGATTTCCCTTTTTGTCCTTGATAAATTCCTTGACTGTGGTGGTGTAAATTCTTGGGTCATGACCAAACACAGCAATGGCTTCTTCCTGACCATAATCTGTCTTGCAGACCAAAGGCCACTGTGGCCATGGGTTTGTCTCTCTTCTCTCGTCCGGTGCCTTTGGCATCATTTCCAGCTGTGTAATGGATTTGCATCCGTGTCGGATACAGGTGCCCACGCAGTCATTTCCTGTATCACCACCGCCAATGACAATTACATCCTTGCCCTTGGCTGAGATGAAAGTTCCCTCTTTCAAATTATTATCCAGCAAACTCTTGGTTGTGGAAGTCAAAAAGTCAACGGCAAAATAGATTCCCTTGGCATCTCGTCCGGGAGCATTGATATCCCTTGGATTGGAAGCGCCACAGGTAAGTACCACCGCATCAAAATCCTCTAACAACTTCTTGGCCTTGATATCCTTTCCCACATCCACGCCGGTTTTAAATACAATACCTTCCTCTTCCATCACCTTTAGTTTTCTGTCGATGATGTGTTTTTCCAATTTCATATTTGGAATACCATAACGAAGAAGCCCGCCAATTCGGTCATTTCTCTCAAATACAGTAACCAGATGACCTCTGGAATTTAACAGGTCTGCCACTGCAAGACCGGAAGGACCGGAGCCTACCACTGCGATTTTCTTGCCGGTGCGGTTTACAGGAGGTTTTGCATCTGCCAAACCATGCTCATAGGCATACTCAATAATCGCCATCTCATTTTCTTTTGTGGACACCGGATCCCCATTCAACCCACAGGTACATGCCTTTTCACAAAGTGCCGGACACACACGACAGGTGAACTCCGGAAAATTACTGGTTTTGTGCAGGCGAAGATAGGCCTGTTCCCAGTTGCCGTGATAAACCAAATCGTTCCATTCCGGAATCAGATTGTGGAGAGGACAACCTGAGGTCATCCCCTTGATATTCATACCTGCCTGACAAAAGGGGACTCCACACTCCATACATCTGGCTCCCTGCTTTTGCTGTTCTTCCCTGGAAAGGGGAATATGGAATTCATTAAAATTCTTAATACGTTCCTTGGGAGAAATTGCTGTGGCAACCTCTCTGTCATATTCTAAAAATCCTGTTGATTTTCCCATTGTTTTCTCCTTTCCCCTTATTTCATCAAAGCATTAAATGCTTCTATCTGTGCCTGTTCACTGCTGAGTCCCTGTTCCTCCATCTGTACAATGGTCATCATCATCTTCTTGTAATCATGAGGAACAATCTTTTTAAATTTCGGAAGATACTCGCTGAAGTTGTCACACACCTCTTTACCCTTCTTAGAGCCGGTGCGCTCCACATGTTCTACAATCATGTCCTTCAGTTCCATAACATCATATTTATCTGTCACCGGTTCCAAAGAAACCATTGACTTATTCAGCTTGCGGTACAAAGATGCGTCCTCATCCAAAACATAGGCAATTCCACCACTCATACCTGCTGCAAAGTTCTTTCCGGTCTGTCCTAAAACAACCACACGACCGCCGGTCATATATTCGCATCCATGGTCTCCACAGCCCTCTACCACTGCGGTAGCACCGGAATTTCTCACACAGAAACGCTCTCCGGCAACACCATTGATAAAGGCTTTTCCGCTGGTGGCACCATACAAAGCCACGTTACCG
>JALELK010000023.1 GCA_022768745.1 Lachnospiraceae bacterium | reverse complement strand
AAAGAGACTTCCATACTGTCTTTTCCATAGCGATTCTTTTTAAAACTCTCACGGTTTTCTTACAGGTTTTCGCAAACCCTTTCTTCTTGTAATATGCTCTCGCCCGCTCTATTCGTGTACTCATTTCTGACCTCTCTTTATCATCTTTTTGATTTTTCCCACCGGAGTAGACTCTCTCTCTTTTAACGAAAGATAATGATACAGGGTTGCAAATGCCGCGCTCTTGCCATCCCCCTGCTGCTTAATCATAAATTTCATTTGCAGTTTTCCCTGAGTCTGTGGTAGTTTGATGAAAATTTTCGGTTCTCCCTGCTGATGGATATACAAATGAAGGTTCTGATAAAACCATTTTCCGTTGGTGGTATAGCCCTCAAGAATATCCTGTCCATCCAAAGTAATCTCCAAAATATCTGCAATCATATCGCAATGCCCTAAGACAACCTCAATCTCATCCCAGGTTTCCTCGGTATAAAGCCGAATTTCCCGCAAATCCCCCACCGGAACCAGATGGCTCTCGGAAATGGTTTTTATACATTTTCCGTCTCTTAATGCGTAGAGTTCTATTTTCGTCTCATCTTCCATCTGCTTGATATAGTCGTTAAAATAGAACAGTTCTCCTCTATATTGTCCATACAACTGACCCAAGGAACGATGTCCCTGCGACACATACGCTTGAAATTTCTGTTCTAATTCATCAAATTCTTTTTTCTTTTCCTCTGTCAGATTGATTAGAGAAAACAACTGGTTTTGAATTTCAGCAGACAACTGATTGTCCTGGGCAAAATAATACATAGAGCGATAGATTACAAATTCCGGTGTCAGCTCCTGTACAAAATCCATTCCTGCCTGTTCCCTGTCATCGGGATGCTCTTTATCAAAAGTCCACTCATAATCCAGAACCGTCCAGCTTCCATCCTCAGTCACCAGAATGTTCTTAAAAATCATATCCACATCCAGAAGGTTGGGATTCTCTGAGTGCAAAACAGTATGGACATAGGTCTTTACCATATCCATAAAACGTTCCTGCTCTTTCTGTTGCAAAAGTCCAATCAACACTTCGTCCAAAGTAGTCCCTGTGAGATATTCCAATTCCACCAGATTCTCTTTTTTTACACAGCGATTAAACTGCACTCCCGGATAAGCCTCAGACAAAGCCTCATACCACTTCTGCAACGAGGCGATATGCGAAGATGCCTCCTGACCAATGGGAGATTTTAAAACTTTTCGCTTTCCGCTTTCTTCTATAATATCCGTCCGGATATTGTACCGAGGGGCTCTGTCATTAGAAAATTTGCTAAAAATCACCTCTCCGTTTTCCCACTTTATCTCCGGTCCAATCACCAACAGAAAAGAGTTGGTAAAGGTGGTAAATAATCCATCCTTGACAACCTGATCCCAGGCTTTTGACTCATCAAAAAGCACTGCTCTGTCTACGCCAAAATTCCGGAAATTGTTGGTGAGTTCTCCCATTTTAGGCTGATAGCTGTCACTGTAGACTGCCAGAGGAAGCTGATAATTGGGATAAGGATAAAAAAAACGGTATTCCACTATCCCGGCTCGTTTCATCATATTCTCCAATTCTGCTCTGGAGTAGGTTCTACGATTCTGTTCGTCCGCTTCCATCCCGGAGAAAAAATGCTGTGTCTCATCGGCAGAACCGGCAAACATCTTTAATGCGTATTTATTGTCACAGGCTATCACTATATAGTTACAACCTTTTTCCTCTCTTTGGGCGAGAAGGTCCTCCATCACCAGAGGATTGCCCTTTTCTGCAGAATACAAAACATAATCTTGTTCCCCAAAGGGTAGAAAGTCTGTTAAGTTTTTCCGCACCGGATGTGTCTTATAAATTTCATTCCAAGTTTCCACTTTTTCCATAACTCTTAACTACCTTTACAAATATAAAACACTGGCTCCCTGACTATACTCTCTGGTCTCTGTCCCCTTTTTTATGAGATAGGACTTCAATTCCTGACAGGTATATTTTTCACCATTCATAATGGATTCCGGCATATCAAAAATAGCCACCCGGGCATCTACCACATCATACAGATAGGTTGGGAAAGAATTGTTTCCGTGATGTCCCAGTTGCACATAATCCGCCTTTAATTCATCTCCATATCTTTCCAACAGCATATCCGCCATAGTCTTGCTATGCACATCTGCACAAAACAGCATAGATGCATTTTTTCCTGTGACCTTAAACATCAGACCGCCGTCATTTCCAATGTCCTTTGTATTCTCCACTGCAAGCTGGTCATAGGAATTAAAGACTTGCAATTTTAAACCATCAATTTCCAAGGTATCATCCCGATGCAGGGCACTGATATCTTTTCCATTCTTTGTGACATTTAAAAAGTTTTCATAGGTATCCAGATTATCCCACTCTTCTGCCACCTGTTCAAAGTATTGCCGGTCATAAGGGGATACATACACCTGCTGAATTTTGATACCCTTCGGATTCTGATAAATTTCGTTGAAAGCTGAGATGTGATCCGTATGGTAATGGGTGAGAATCCACGCCTTTACTTTACCGCCATGGGCTTTAATCACCCTGCGAACCAAATCCGTGTTGGCATTCCAGCCTCCATCTACCACAATAAGAGAATCCTTCTTTGCATTATATAAGGTATAAAACATTGCCTGATTTCCCGACTGATCCGGATAGGAAATCACTGCCCACTCGTCCTTTTTTTCTGTATCGATGTGGTACAGCCCATAGCCTGCCACCTGACCTGCACTTTCAAATCCGGCTTCCTGCAAACCAGCCTCATTGCCTCCATCCTCCGAAATCGGATACACCAGATAATTACATCCATATAATCCGGCCTGATAAGCCAACAGGTCAAAGGACACCGGTGCCTGGGTCAAAGTATCATGTATCAGATGAGTTTTTTCTCCCTTTAAAACAGCGCGTCCGTAGGGCATTTTAATGGTTGCGTCATACTGTCTGACGGAGCACACCAATTCATCCGGAACAATCACCCGAATCTCTGACTCCCCTCTTTTCGCCTTCTCTGCCTGTAAACTTTCACACAGGGCAATGGTCTCATTTGGAAGCTTATTGATTCCCCCCACCCGGGTAGGTTTCAGGTATTTAAAAAATCCCGTCCCTGTAGTAGCCACCAATGCACCGCACAAAATCAACAGCACCACCCTCTTGGCTCCGGTATGTTCCATCACAAGATTCGTGAGGAAATAGGCGATGACAATCACCTCCGGCAACAGCCAAAGCATTCGCCAGTAAACACTTTCACCGATGCAATATTTCATAATAATACCGGCGGAGATGGGGCAAAAGAATACAATCAAAAACAAAAGTGTATACTTCAAAAGTGAACCAATGATTTTTGACCCTCTGAATTTCGGTAACGCCAGAAGCAAAAGTGCAGACACCCAAAACAGCGTCATCTGAGCTCCCCCGCCCTGAAATTCATTATATTTTTGTAATGTCAATCGAAAATATTCTAACATCTTTTCCTCTCTATCGTATCATCACATAGATTCCTGCATAAATCAGATTTGGAATACAACAGATTATGGTATAAAGCAATAACCTAATGTTTTTCTGATGTGTTGCAGCCAGCAGACCACAGATTCCCAACTCAATGGCAGCCAGTATAATCCCCATAGAGGACACCTGACAACAGGCCAGCATCACCACTACCATATAAAACCATTCTGTTCCTTTTAACTGCCGATGTATCATGCGCATTCCCAACAGTAACACCAACGGCAACAAAATGGTTGCCAGAACTGCCTTTCCCTGCCATATCCTTGGAAACATCATCATTCCTCTGGCATGGGTGGAAAAATCAGAAAAGGCAAGCACTACCATAACAAAAAACATAAAAATGGTCTGGGCTTTATAGTTTTCTCCAAACAATTCCTTTGCCCATAGAGTGTACACAGCGTAGACCAACAGAATCAAAACCATAGGGAGCAATGTATGCGCCATCACCGTAGCTTTCACTCCCACCAATCGGCTAAGCAAAGCCATAAATAACGGAAATGGGGATAACACATATCTGGCCGGAAAACTTGAAAACGGATCTCCGGTATATGGGTCAATCATAAATAAGGTATTGGTATCCAATGTGGTTTGTGCCGATGCCACATAAAAAGCATCATCATCGTTTACCTGGTAAGAAATGCCCACATAAATCGCCTGCAGTATCATGAAAAGAATCAGGACTCCATACCAGAAGCCTCTCTCTTTGAACCGATGTGTATAGCCTCTCCACTCCGGTAAGAAAGTCTTTCCCTCACTGACCAGCTGTCCTATCACAATCAATGCAAAAATCACGCCACAGACTGCGTACATTTCTCCAAAACTGCGCTTCATATACACCATGGGAACTGCCACCAACTGTACCACAGCCCACATAACGATATAACCATTAAGTACACGATTCATCGGAAAACTCTGCGTTTCCTCTACCCTCTTTGTAATGAATCCTCCCAACAAATAGGGAAGCAGCCCTCCAAATACACAAAACCGGAGAAGCATACTCAAATACTCCATAAGACACCTCTTACTCTTCTTCCTCTGCTTCTATGTATGCCTTCTGAACAATTCTGTACTGATGCATACCATGAAACTGTTCCAAATCTTCTTTTTTAAAACCGGACATCATCAAATCCAGTTTCATATTATTTACTGCACATTTTTTTGTGATGGTATTTCGCGTGTAGATTTTATAACCAACATAACCGGTCTGATACATCTCGTGATAATCCCGATATCCCGGAACCCACTGATAATATCCGTTGAGAACAAAACTGTTTTCACTGTCCATCTTTTCCACATATGGCATATAAATGGAAAACTTTTGGAAATATCCGGTCAAATCCACTAAATGTGCATATTCAGATTCTTCCTGCCGTTTTGTCACGATATCCCCGATATCCTCTGTTTCCTGAATACTTCCCACAAAGGTTCCGGAGAAAATATAGTAAAGTACCAGGCCCATAAGGCAGATATACCGCCACATAACGATTTTCCCCCTGAGGGAGCTCCACCTTCGGCATATTCCAAAGAAGGAACAAAATCGCCGGCAAATAAGCAATCATTCCCATCCACTGTCCGTCACATCCATAGGAAAAATACTGGGCAAAATACGGAATCCAGAACATCACCACTGAAATAGCCAGAACTCCTGCGGTTTTTCTGTTGGGGCGAAAAGCTGACATAGCAATGGCCAGCACCAGCCACAGATAAAACATCCCGGTCTTAAACGCCTTGATTGGAATGGTGTGGAAAAACAAAAGTATCTTCCAAGGTGTCACAGCCACCCGCTGACCGGCAACCACCTGAAGAATTCCGTTACAGTCAATTCCATTGTAGAAAAATCCCTGCATCAACTGGTTGTATTCTTCCTCTGTCACATCGGCATATCCGTTTTCAACCAAAACATCTTCCATCTCTTCATAGGAAGGATAGCCCATAACGTAAATCTGTTCCAGCATATCCCTCTGCTGTCCCATGGCTTCCCATTGACCGCCTGTAGCATATGCCCTAAGGTCCACCATATGGGATCCCAGACCGATTATAATCACTGCCACCAGTGAAATCAACGGAGCCACCAGATGCTTTCTATGGAATCTGGTCATACTCAGATAAATAATAGCTCCGGCCAGGGACAACGCATATCCCACAACAAATATTTTGAAAGACAAAAGTGCCGAAAACACGCCAAAAATCACTGCCCAGATGGAAGAACCAATGCCTCTCTTGCTCTCTGTCATAGCATGTAACATCCAAAGCACAGATACTGCCGCCAGAAGAATCGTGGTTTTCATATACATAGGTGTGATGTAACACTCATAACCTACGAAAATAGAAATCACAGTGGCAAGAATTTTGCAAACTCTCGTTTTCCCATAACGATTGACAAA
>JALELK010000089.1 GCA_022768745.1 Lachnospiraceae bacterium | reverse complement strand
ACTTTTGTGTCCGGGCATCGTTTCGACTGCAAACTTATGTTGCACCTCTGTCACAGACACCCATCAGACTTTCTAGTCTGCCTAAGCGGGGTGCTTCACAAATTTTATTGTGCCCGCTCTTGGTTATGTCACCCACAGAAGGTTTCATCTCTGCATTATGTAATGCGGGCGCAAACACAAACCGCGGGCACGGTATTGTTCATCACCCCGCATAAGGCAGACACGAAACCCTTCAAAGGGTGTTCTGTGTCCAGAGATGCAATATAAGTTCCTGTCGAAACTTGAACGGACATAAATCATAAGAAAAGGGAATACGCCCTTTCTTACAAATTTACAATTCTGACTAGTGAGTGCCAGTAGAAAGGCTGGTGTGCCTCGGTTGGTCCCTGTTACAGTTTCGCCAATAGCCATCATAAATTAAATCCGGGAAGCAACCATATCCAGGAAGTACTGGTGGATATGGTTGTCTTCTGTCAGTTCCGGATGAAAGGAAAGACCCAACTGGTTTTGGTATTTCACGGCAACGATATGTTCATCCACAGTGGCGAGGACTTCCACGCCATTGTCTGCGGATTCAATATAGGGAGCTCGGATAAATACCATAGGAATTTCCCCTACATATTTCATAGGTGCGGCGGTGGTAAAACTTCCCAGTTGCCGACCATAGGCATTTCGCTTGGTGGTAACCGGAAGGGTGGCAAGGTGGGTGGTTTCATCAGATTCCAAGTGTTCTGATAAAAGAATCAACCCCGCGCAGGTGGCCAGCACCGGAAGACCGTCGGAAATCATTTTTTGAATCGGCTCCAGTAAGTTTAGTTTTCTTAATAGCTGTCCTTGAACGGTGCTCTCTCCTCCGGGAAGTACCAGTCCCTGAATGCCCTCTAAATCAGAGAGCTGTCGAATTTCCACACAGTCTGCCCCTAAGGATTTTAGTATTTTCTCATGTTCAATGAATGCCCCCTGAAGGGCGAGAATTCCGATTTTCATTTTATTTTCCCCGTTCCTCCATAATAATCTGGATTTCACTTGGATTGATACCTACCATAGCTTCCCCAAGGTCTTCGGATAACTGGGCAATTAATTTGGCATCCTGGAAGTTTGTCACTGCCTGAACAATGGCAGAAGCTCTCTTGGCAGGGTCTCCGGATTTGAAAATGCCGGAACCTACAAAGACACCTTCGGCGCCTAACTGCATCATCAGGGCTGCATCGGCAGGAGTTGCAACACCGCCGGCGGCAAAGTTTACTACCGGAAGTTTTCCATTTTCGTGTACATACTGAACCAGATGATAAGGTACCTGTAATTCTTTGGAAGCTTCAAAAAGCTCGTCCTCTGTCATAGCGGTGATTTTGCGAATCTGGGAGTTCATTTTTCTCATATGACGAACAGCCTGAACCACATCTCCGGTACCTGGTTCGCCCTTGGTTCGTATCATGGAAGCACCTTCGTTGATTCGACGCAGGGCTTCTCCTAAATCTCTGGCTCCGCAAACGAAAGGTACCTTGAACTTGGTTTTGTCAATATGGTATACGTCGTCTGCCGGGGAAAGTACCTCGGACTCATCTATGTAATCAATCTCAATGGCTTCCAATATCTGGGCTTCAACAAAATGTCCGATTCGGCATTTTGCCATAACCGGAATGCTGACCGCTTCCTGAATTCCCTTAATCATTTTCGGATCACTCATACGGGATACACCACCGGCTGCACGGATGTCCGCCGGGATTCGCTCCAGGGCCATAACTGCACAGGCTCCGGCTGCCTCTGCAATCTTTGCCTGTTCCGGTGTGGTGACATCCATAATGACTCCACCCTTTAACATTTGTGCCAATCCTTTATTTAATTCGTACTGTGTTTGCTCCATTTTTATTTCCTCCTTGCAATTTCCTGTGCATCATCATACAATGAATCTGGATATATATAAATGCTCAAAATAATATATTTTTTTATGCCAGTATAAAGGAGAAAAACCATGCTTACCTACGATTTCCAAAAGGCAGAGGGACCGATGTATGCCTATGTGTATCAATGCATTAAGGAGGATATTATCAAGGGGAATCTGCAGCCCGGAGAAAAACTTCCCTCCAAGAGAACCTTTGCCCATAACAATGGAATTAGTACCATTACGATTCAAAATGCTTATGACCAGTTAATTAGTGAGGGCTATGTATATACCCTGCCAAAAAGGGGATACTATGTGGCGAAGATTGAGGGAATCAGGCGACTGCCAAAGGAAGCCGGGATTTCTCTGGACATTCACGTGCCGGAGGAAAAGGAGAACTATTGGGCGGACCTTTCCAACAATCATATGAACCCGGACAACTTTCCCTTTTCTGTCTGGGCAAAATTATCCCGGGAGACCATATCAAAAAAAAGCAGCGAATTGATGGAAGTGTCTCCCACCGGAGGAACGTTTGAACTCAGACAGGCGATTGCAGAACATTTAAAGTCCTTCCGGGGAATGCTGGTGGACCCCAATCAGATTGTTATCGGCGCAGGGACGGAGTATTTGTACGGAGTGTTGATACAGCTCTTGGGGTATGACAAAAATTATTGCATTGAAAATCCCGGGTATCAGAAACTGGCGAAAATTTATCAGCAACATCAAATTACCTGTAGTTACGGAGATATGGATGAAGAGGGGATTATGCCAAAGGCATTGGAAAAATCCAAGGCCCAGATTGCCCACATTTGTCCCACTCATCATTTCCCTACTGGCATCACAATGCCTGCCAGCCGTCGGTATGAGATATTGGCATGGGCCAATGAAAAGGAGGGACGCTACATTATAGAGGATGATTATGACAGTGAATTTCGTCTCAGTGGAAAGCCCATTCCCACTCTTTTTGGCATTGATGCCTGTGAAAAAGTCATCTATATGAACACCTTTTCCAAGTCTCTGTCGCCAACCATTCGTATCAGTTATATGATATTGCCGGCGCACCTGGCAAATGAGTTTTACCGCAGACTTTCTTTTTACGCCTGTACCGTGTCAAACTTTGAGCAATATACTCTGGCAGAATTTATACATCAGGGCTATTTTGAAAAACACATCAACCGTATGCGCCTTTATTACACCAGACAGCGACGACAGTTGATGGACATTATCAAAAAAAGTCCTCTGGGAGAGAAGTGTGAAATTCTGCCCAATCATTCCGGATTGCATTTTTTGATAAAGCTGGATACCGGGTGTAGTGACAGAAAAGTGATAGAGCGATTAAAGAAAAAGGGTATCCGTATCAGCAGTGTGGGAGAGTACTATGTCTCACCGAATGAAAACAGTCGCCATTTGTTTATTGTGAACTACTCCAACATTGATATGGACCAGATGGAAAAAGTTTGTGAAGAGATTTTTCAATCAATTTCTGAAAAGTAAAAATAAAAATTGACATATACCCACAGGGGGTATATAGTAAAGATACCCCACGGGGGTATGAAAGGATGAAGAGTATGGAAGAAAGAAAGCAGTGTGCCTGTTGTGAAAAATCCACGAAGCGTTCTGAGGAGGAAAGAAAAAAACTGATTCATCGATTGAATCGGATTGAGGGACAGATTCGTGGAATTCGCGGTATGGTGGAAAATGATACATACTGTACGGACATTCTGGTGCAGTCAGCAGCGGTAAATGCGGCGGTAAATGCTTTTAATAAAGAATTGTTGGCCAGTCACATCCGAGGTTGTGTTGCCAGAGACATTCGTGAGGGAAATGACGAAGTGATTGACGAGTTGGTGACGACTTTGCAGAAATTGATGAAATAAAGGAGAACTTTTCTATTATGGAACAATACAATGTTACCGGAATGACCTGTGCCGCCTGTCAGGCAAGGGTGGAGAAGGCGGTTTCAAAAGTGGACGGGGTTACAGAGTGTGCGGTAAGTCTGTTGACAAACTCCATGAGTGTGGAGGGAGCTGCATCGGTGGAATCCGTGATAAAAGCGGTGGAGGATGCCGGATATGGGGCTTCCCCTAAAAATGGCAGAGGGCCAGCCGTAAAGGAAAATGGAAGTGGCGCGGCAGATGGAGAATCCAAACGATTACGAAATCGACTGATTACATCCATTGTTCTGCTTTTAATTTTGATGTACTTTAGCATGGGGCATATGATGTGGGGATGGCCTCTGTTTAGTTGGATGGAAGGAAACCATATGGCGCTGGGCATCCTGCAGTTGCTTCTCACCACAGCCATTATGGTGATTAACCAGAGATTTTTTATCAGCGGATTTAAAAGCCTGATGCACGGGGCTCCAAATATGGACACCTTAGTTGCCATGGGTTCCGGTGTGGCATACGGCTACAGCGTGGTGTCACTGTTTGCCATGACGGTATGTGAGACCGCAGGGGATATGGACGGTGTGATGCATTATATGGATGAGCTGTATTTTGAATCTGCCGCTATGATTCTGACTTTGATTACCGTGGGAAAAACTTTGGAAGCCAGATCCAAAGGAAAGACCACAGATGCCTTAAAGAGTTTGATGGAATTGGCACCTCAGACAGCAACCTTACTGATTGATGGCAAAGAGGTGGTGACCCTTATTGAACAGGTGAAAAAGGGAGACGTTTTTGTGGTTCGCCCCGGAGAAAAAATTCCTGTTGACGGTATCGTGCTGGAAGGTGATAGTGCCGTTGATGAGTCTGCCCTTACCGGTGAGAGCATCCCGGTGGATAAGGCACCTGAGGATTTGGTGTCAGCTGCCACCATCAATGCTTCCGGATTTTTGAAATGCGAAGCCAAAAGAGTGGGGGAGGATACCACCCTTTCCAAGATTATTCAGATGGTCAGTGATGCGGCTGCCACAAAGGCACCGATTGCGAAAATCGCAGATAAGGTATCCGGCGTGTTTGTCCCTGTTGTGCTGGGAATTGCGGCGGTGACCATTTTGGTCTGGTTGTTGGCAGGACAGACGGTAGGATTTGCCCTGGCCAGAGGAATTTCTGTTTTAGTTATCAGTTGTCCCTGTGCTCTGGGACTTGCCACTCCGGTGGCGATTATGGTGGGAAATGGTGTGGGTGCCAGAAACGGAATCTTGTTCAAGACGGCCATTTCTTTGGAACAAACCGGAAAAATGCAGATTGTTGCGTTGGATAAAACCGGAACCATCACAGCGGGAGAACCAAAGGTTACAGATGTGGTTGTGGGAGAAAACAGCAGTGAGCAGGAATTGTTACAACTGGCGCGAGCCCTGGAATTAAAGAGTGAACATCCTTTGGCAAAGGCGGTGGTTTCCTACACGGAAGAGTTGTCCCAGACAGAGACAGACTTGCAGGATTTTGCTGTGAATCCGGGAAATGGATTGGAAGCAAAACTGGTTTCTGCAGGAAATGGGGAAGCAGCCATAGATTTGTTTGGAGGAAATGAGTCCTTTATCGCCGGTAAAATTTCCATTCCGGATGCTATCAGAAAGCAGGCGGCAGAACTGTCAAACCAGGGGAAAACCCCGATGTTCTTTGGCACAGAAGAAAAGTTTCTGGGATTTATCGCTGTGGCAGATACCATTAAAGAGGACAGCGCCAAAGCCATTGCAGAACTGAAAAATATGGGAATGCACGTGGTGATGATTACCGGAGACAATGAGAAAAGCGCTCGGGCAATAGGAGAGATGGCTGGTGTGGATGAAGTAATTGCAGGAGTTCTCCCGGAGGGCAAAGAGAGGGAGATTCGCAGATTAAAGGAAAAGGGACCTGTGATTATGGTGGGAGACGGAATCAACGATGCCCCGGCTCTTATAGCAGCAGATATCGGAATTGCCATAGGTGCTGGTACGGATGTAGCCATTGACGCAGCAGATGTGGTTCTGATGAAGAGCTGCCTCAGTGATGTGGCTGGAGCCATTCGCCTGAGCCATCGGACCATTCGCAATATCAGGGAAAATCTTTTCTGGGCATTTATTTATAATCTCATCGGTATACCTTTGGCAGCAGGGGTGTGGATACCGATTTTTGGTTGGACCTTAAATCCTATGTTTGGTGCCGCGGCCATGAGTTTATCCAGTGTCAGCGTGGTAACCAATGCACTGCGATTGAATTTGGTAAAAATATATGATACCGCCCGTGACGAGAAATACAGACGTCAGGTGGAAAAGAAAAAAGAGAAGAGAAAAGGAGAGAAAAAAATGGAAAAGACATTGATGATTGAAGGTATGATGTGCGGACACTGTGAGGCCAGAGTAAAGAAAGCTTTGGAGGCAGTGGAAGGTGTAGAAGAGGCAGTGGTAAGTCACGAAGCCGGCAATGCAGTGGTAAAACTTTCTAAGGATGTGGATTCTGAAATCTTAAAATCTGCAGTGGAGGCTCAGGACTACACAGTGACAGAAGTAAAATAAGCAGAATAAAAAATAGCGTAGCAGTAAAATGGATGAAAAATCAGACTGCTACGCTATTATTTTAGTTAGGATAATTCTTTTTTCGATATTCTCTGGGTAAGATGTCGTAATAGTTCTTAAAAGCCGCAGTGAATTTACTTTGGCTTTCGTATCCTACCGCCTGTGCGATTTCAGATAAGGTCATATCGGTATCTGTCAGCAGATGAGCGGCGTGTTGCATCCGGTGCACCTTCATATGGGTGGCAAGAGAATCTCCGTAAACAGACTTAAACATAGCCTTGAGTGTGGTGGAGTTCATGAGGTACTTTTGGGAGAGGGATTCAATGGTTATCCTCTCGTCTAAATGCTTTAGCATATCGTCATGAATTCTACGAATGGTACACAACTGCTCTGACCGGTAAGGGGTGAGACGCTCCAAAGCGGAGGAGTCCGTTCTCAAAAGATACAGGATTAGTTCCATAAATTTAATCCGTTGATATGCCAACTGCAGTTCTTCCGGTTGGTGGAAAAAGTAACGAAAAATCGTGTTGGTTTGTTCATTCCCTGCAAAAAAGGAAATGGTCTCATGCTGACAAAACTTTTCGTAGAGAGCATCTATTTGGATATCTGTATTTTGTAGTGGATCAGGAGGCGTCTGTCGGATGGCGTCCATATCCATCAAAAATTGTATTCCCTGAAAATTTCCTGATGGGATGACAATGTGAGAGTGGGCACAGGTTTTTGTGGTGTGAATGGAGAAATCCCCTTCGCCTAAGAATACTTTGTTCCCGTTTTCCAATTCCCAGCCGATTTGACCTTTATTGCAGTAGTTAATTTCCAATAGGTTTTCTCCGGAATTATGTTTATGACTGTGGGTATTGGAGTATTCCACGTAGCCAAGTGTGATGCCTGGATATAAATTGGTTTCATTCATGGTAATCCTCCTCTGCTACTTCGGACAACTGATTTCCATTACTTGCTCAATCATCAGGTGCATCAACTGACTCTGCTTGCTGTCGGAAGCTTTGTAATAGACCTCTTTTCCACAGCGGCTGCTGACGATGAGCCCGCAGTTTTTTAAAACCCGCAGGTGATGAGAGATGGCAGGGGAACTCATATTCATCATATCGGCAATGTTTGAAACGCATTCTTCACAGTGACACAGCAACCAGAAAATCCGGACTCTGGTGGCATCTCCCAATTGTCGGAAGACTTCGGAAATTACCTGGAAATCCTCTGTCCGTGAAAGGTGATGTTTAAGATATTCCATATCGTGAACGTGGTTATGAATGTCTGTGTTTTCTTTTCCTTCCATAAAAACTCCTTTCTGTTAATGAACATCGTAGTCCTTCGGAAACTCCCATAGGCAACCGACCCAGCTCCGACTTTCCGCCGGCACTCACTAGTCAGAATCGCAAATTTGTAAGAAAGGGGGCATTCCCTTTTCTTATGGATTTACGTCCGTTCAAGTTTCGACAGGAACTTATACTGTACCTCTGGACACAGAACACCTTTCGAAGGGTTTCGTGTCTGCCTTATGTGGAGTGATGAACAATACTGTGCCCGCGGTTTGTGTTTGCGCCCACGTATCATAGTGCATAAATGAAACTTTCGATGGGCGACATAACCAAGAGCGGGCACAATAAAATTTGTGAAGCACCCCGCTTAGGCAGACTAGAAATTCTGAGAGTGTCTGTGACAGAGGTACAGCATAAGTTTGCAGTCGAAACGGTGCCCGGACAAAAACGTTAAGGGAATGCTCCCCTTTCACAAATTTAGCAATTCTGTCTAAAATCGTGCCGGCGGAAAGTCGGAGCCGGGTCGGTTGCCTCTGGGAGTTTCCGAAGGACTATAGGGCAGAACCGTAATTTATCCCGATTGGGAATGGTTTTAGCCTAAATGGGAAATATATTTTAAAATAGTTGCAATCCTTTTTGAATCCTATTATACTTCTGGTATAACAATTAAACAAGTACTTAATCGTTGAATAAAGGAGAGGTAAAAATGAAAAAGACATACGAAATTGAAGTGGATTGTGCCAACTGTGCAAATTTAATGGAGGAAGCAACCAAAAAGACAGAAGGGATTGCAGACGTAACGGTGAACTTTATGACACAGAAGATGATTGTGGATTTTGAAGAAGGCGCTGATGAGAAAAAGGTTATGAAAAGTGTATTGAAGGCTTGCAGAAAAGTTGAGCCGGATTGCGAAATTGAATTTTAAGAGGAAAGTCTTATGAAGAAGAAACAGAAAAAAATGCTGGTGCGGATTCTTGTGGCATTGGCATTGTTTATCGCTTTACAATTTATCCCGGTTGGCGGGATTGCAAAGTGGATTCTTTATATCGCAGATTATCTGATTATCGGCTACGATATTTTGAGAAAGGCCTTTCGTGGAATTTTAAACCGACAGGTTTTTGATGAAAATTTTCTTATGGCGGTGGCGACGGTAGGTGCATTTGCACTGGCGTTGTATCAGAGGAGTGATAATTGTAACGAGGCCATTGGGGTTATGCTTTTCTATCAGATTGGAGAACTTTTCCAGGGGATTGCCGTGGGAAAAAGCCGTCGAAACATTACGGAGCTGATGGATATTCGTCCGGATTATGCCAACATCGAAGTGGATGGCAAACTGGAACAGGTATCTCCTGATGAGGTGTCCATAGGAAGCATCATTCTGGTACAACCGGGAGAGAAGGTGCCTCTTGACGGTGTGATTGTGGAGGGAAATTCCACATTAAATACCAGCGCATTGACCGGAGAAAGTTTACCGAGAGATGCCAAGACCGGAGATGAGATTGTCAGTGGAAGCATCAATATGACCGGGGTTTTAAAGATTCAGACCACCAAAGAGTTTGGAGATTCCACAGTATCAAAAATTTTGGAGTTGGTGGAAAACGCCAGTTCCAGAAAGTCCAAGTCCGAGGAGTTTATTGCAAAGTTTGCCAGGGTATATACTCCGGCGGTATGCTACAGTGCACTGGCATTGGCAGTGTTGCCTCCGTTGGTGCGGTTGTTGATGTTGGGAACTACACCTGACTGGTCGGTATGGATTTATCGTGCACTGACCTTTTTGGTTATCAGTTGTCCTTGTGCTCTGGTTATCAGTATTCCTCTCAGTTTCTTTGCGGGAATTGGTGGAGCCAGCAACCAGGGTGTTTTGATTAAAGGTTCCAACTTTATGGAAACCTTATCTCAGGTCAAAACCGTGGTTTTTGATAAGACCGGAACCCTGACCAAGGGGGTATTTGAAGTCAGTGGAATCCATCATAACCAGATGGAGGACGCCAAACTGATAGAATATGCGGCACTGGCTGAGTGTGCCTCGTCCCATCCAATCAGCAGGAGTCTTCAGAATGCCTATGGAAAAGAGATTGACCGGAACCGTGTCACCGATATCGAAGAAATCAGTGGTTATGGCGTTATTGCCAAGATTGATGGAGTGAGTGTGGCGGCAGGAAACAGTAAGCTGATGAACCGTCTGGGAATCACCTATCAGGATTGTCATAGTGTGGGAACCATTATTCACATGGCTGTGGATGGAAATTATGCCGGACATATTGTAATCTCAGATATAGAAAAGCCCACTTCCCAAAAGGCCATTGCTTCTTTAAAGAAGGCCGGAATTACCAAGACAGTAATGCTTACCGGAGACGCTAAAAAAGTGGCAGACAAAGTGGCTGCAGATTTAGGTGTGGACGAAGTCAGAAGTGAACTGTTGCCGGCAGATAAGGTGGCTGAGGTAGAGAAACTTCTGAAAAATAAGGGTGATAAGGATAAACTGGCATTTGTGGGAGATGGTATCAATGATGCACCGGTACTTACCCGGGCGGATATTGGAATTGCTATGGGGGCTATGGGCTCCGATGCAGCTATTGAGGCGGCAGATGTGGTTTTAATGGATGATGACCCGCTCAAGATAGCAAAAGCTATCAGAATTTCCAGAAAATGTATCCGTATTGTGTACGAAAATATCGTGTTTGCGTTGGTTATCAAATTTGGGTGCCTGGTTTTGGGAGCTCTTGGTATTGCCAATATGGGGGCAGCAATTTTTGCAGACGTAGGTGTTATGATTCTTGCGGTACTGAATGCGATTCGAGCTTTGCAGGTGAAGAATTTATAAAGAAAACTTCCGGATGGATTGGCAGGAGGCTGATTAGACAGAAGGTTATAAAAACGGTGTAATCCTAAAATTTGGATTACGCCGTTTTTTCTGCTCTTTATTAGTGACAACATATCAGTGCAACAGTAAAAAACTAACCATTATAACCATAGCAATGATAAATAAAATCAGAGGCAGATCTAAACCGCTAAAATTTTTGTTTTGAGACGTATCGCTGTGCAGAAGTTCATCTTCCTTAGGAATGTGTTGGAAAGTTTTAATGTGTGGAATGGCCGGTGCGTTTTTTGTTGCCTTTGCGTAAGCAGCCAATGGATCCTGTGTAGCCAATATGGAATCATAAAAATCATTAATCCAAACAATGTCTTCTTGCGAACAAATATCACTATAGGAAGTGTTTACTTCATGAGTATAATTATTTCTTATATGGCGTAATGTTTTTAGGGTTCGCAGTGTTGTATTCCAACCCGGAACGTAATAGGCTCCGCTTTTTATGTTTTGCATTGTGTCAATATAGGTAGTGATTCCCCGGTCTGATTGGAAGATATCCTTACACAAAACATCTAATCTTTTATAAGCTTCCATGAAATCATCATTGATCCTAGTCATAGTATCCCCGCTTTTTGTAGTTATGTGCATTAACAGGTGACAGGTTTGTAGTACATTGTTTCTTATAGAATAATTTTAGTTAAATCAGGTGAAGTTTGCAAGAAGAGAGAAGAATTAAATGACTCATATATCGCTAGTGTGGTATAATATCTTATAATGTTATGGTTTGAAAAATAAAACATAAGGAGAAATGCAAAATGATAGTACTAAAGATATTGGGGATTGTGGTGCTGGTGTTAGTGGTGTTATATCTGCTCCTAATTATGCCGAGAATGATAAACCGACCGGACATTACACCTTTTATGGGGAGACTGTATGCCCATAGAGGATTGCATGATAACAAGAGTGAAGC
>JALELK010000087.1 GCA_022768745.1 Lachnospiraceae bacterium | reverse complement strand
ACTTCACTTCCTGGGCTTTGGAAAAGTTGTTTCACGCTTACTGGTGGGATTACAGCAACGTACCTCTGAACATCCACGGTCGCGTGTGCCTCTTCGCCTCCATTGGATTTGGCGTGGCAGGAATCTTGGTTGTCCGTGTGTTGTTCCCTTTTGTCAGCCATATCATATCCGGCATATCACCATTTTGGATGGAATTCTTATCTCTGTTCTTTATGCTATTGTTCGGCATGGATATGGCGCTGACCATTTCCGCACTGACAAACTTTACAAAAAACTTTAACCGTATCGAAAACGAAATCAACGAGCAAATTGCCGCCGCATATGACAAGCTGGATTCCAGCGTCTCGGGTGCTTTTGAGAGTGTAAAAGAAAAATCTAGCGCATTTCAGGAAAACGCTGCCGCCAAAAAAGAATTGGCGGGAGAGAAAGTGGCTGCCCTTCGGGAGCAACTTACCAAAGAACGGCTGGAAGCCCTGTTCGCATCCTCATCTTATGCTCAAAAGCATACCATGTTAGGTGTTCAGGGATTTCGTAAAGACAAAGAAAAAGACATTAGTATTCGCCAACGGATGCGGACCATGATTGACGAGAAACGCCCCCATAAAAAACAAAAATAACTTCAAAAAGACCTTCCGAAGAATGTTCTCCAGAAGGTCTCTTTTTATGTCTTATGTTGGTATCCGACACTTTCTGACTATGGGCTCCAAACATCATTTATAAGATATGGTCACATAAACCCAGAAAGAATCCCTTGTTTCCCCTGTAAATGGATTACAATATCCATATTGACTTGTCTCGCTATGTATATTATAGACCAGGTTGGTGTCATATACATAGCTATCCGTAATACAACCTATCGCAGGATAGTTAGGTGCGTAAAAATTAATGCTTTCCCTTCGATTGGCTATGGCATCATCTAAGGCAGCTTTCACATCACTGTCGTTTGCAACCTGGTATACTTTATCATTTATATGAGAATAATCCACATAAAGATCCGCAAGATAATAGTCTTTTTTCCCGGGATTCATAAAGTTTGGAATCATCACCCCGTCACCAATTCTAAAGGTGATGTATTTGCCAAAATACATATACCCTGTCTCCGGATTCGTAAGTCCACCTTCGTCATATCCGTCAATCATAGCAACATTCTTTACAACGGTACTTCCATTTGCCACCGCTTCCCGGACCAACTTTTCCAGTTCCTGTCCGTTACTTATGTATCTGAAGGGTCGTATCTTTTTATCCTTTGGATATGTAATTTTATATAGAGTCATGTTATGGGGTATGTTGTCTTTGCATAGGTATGCCGGCATGTTATATCTTGGAACATCTAATTTAATATCTCCGTGCTTTGATACCTTCTGAACCACAATATTCCTCCCCGCATATTGGGATGCAATAGCGCTGTTTGCGCTCAATGGGGTATAATCGTACATTGGTTCATAGAAGAAAACATACTCTCTTTTCTCTTTTACTGCTCGTTTGATTGCATTATATAAATCCTTTCGATTATGTACAAAATAATCTTTCTCATAATTCTTTAGCGTATACTTGGTGCCGTTGCACTTTCTTTTACCGCTCCACAGATTCCCCGCACCATACATCTGTTTATCGTTTAAGCAAAAACCTTTATAGACCGTATAAGCATATGGTCTCTTATCATCCGTGTCATTCTCTGTAACATCGATATGATACCATTTCTTATCATCCAACTTTACAATGTTCCATGCATGTCCCGCTATGTCATTATAATTCTTGTGTCCCACCACAATATCGCAGGGAATTCCCATAACAGAGGCGCACATTTTAAAAGCATTTACATATCCGTTACACGCAGCTTTACCATGAAGCATAGGTCCTTCGATGGTGTACAGATACTTTTTGTTTTGATTGGATTCGTATTTCACATTTTTTGTAATCCAGTCGTTCAGGCGCTTACACTTTTCATATCGATTCTTTCCGGATTTGGAATAATCTACCGCCTTTTTTACTTTTTTAAATATCTTTTTTTCTTTCTTGGAAAGACCACTTGTATTCCCGGTCTTATATGCTTGTTTAAATCTCTTTATCTGATCCGGCTTTACATCATTGGGCATAGGATTAGCATCGTCATACTCATATACCACCACGAAAGAACACCAATATGTATATTTCACCCCCTTATGCACAAAGGAAGCCTTCACCTTATCATTTACATAATTCTTGCAATTCTGATCAGGCTTCTTTACACTCACCGTCCCTTTCTTACTAACCTTCAAACGGCTTCCGGGATTTGTGGAATAAGTAACATTTGCTTTTATGTTCTTAAATCCAAATGCCCGCTTAATACTTTGGGGTTTGATGTGGGATTTGCCCCCAACAGTGATCCATGTGGCCACCGCATCTCTTTTAACCACCTGTCTTCCTTGCGCTGATACCTTCAGCGGAATCAGCGTCAGTGTTAATACACATAATGCAATCACAATAAATATAAATTTTTTACCAACCCTATAGTATCTATCCATGCCCTGATCCTCCTCTATAAATTCTACTCATATATAAATACATTGTTTATCACAAAAGTTGATATAAAAATTATTTTGTCTCCGTAATTGCCTGCAAATTCTGTACTTCTCCCAGAATCTCTTCCAAGAAATCTGCCATAGCTCTTGTGCCTTCCAGGGACTCCCTGGTCAGGTTCATGGTGTTCTCACTGCTGGCAGTGAGCTCCTGTGTATATGCACTGGTGTTGGAGATGCTTCCTGCAATCCTCAGATTGTTGTCATTAATCTGCGTCAGATAGTCATTTTGTCTCTGCACCTCGTCTGTCATATCGGCAATATTCTGGTCAATAATCCGGAACTGCTCATCTGTCTTCTGAATCAGTTCGTTCTGTCGGCTGCTTACCTGATCCAGGTTCTCCACCGCCCGATTTACCCGACTGGCTTCGGTGCCAAGCACCTCTAAGATGTCATTAATCTTATCCGTGGCATCCCCTGTATCACCGCTGAGCTTTTGAATCTCTCCGGCAACAACTGCAAAGCCTTTGCCTTGTTCTCCTGCTCTGGCCGCCTCAATAGAAGCATTCAAGGCCAACAGGTTGGTCTGGTCTGTAATGCTGCGAATCAAGGTAAGAATCTCCTTGGCCTCCCGCAGGCTATCCACTAAGGATACTGTGGCTTCCGATACCTGTTCCTTAGATTCTGCCACCATCTGAGCACTGCGAGACAAAGTGTCCACATTCTGAATACCCTCCTGAGACAACTGGTGGGTCTCATTAAATTTGTCCTGAATATCTCGGCTAATATTGGTCAATCCCTCCAGTTCTTCGCTGATGCCGTTGCTCATACTCAACTGTTCCTGGATATTGTTGGCCACATCTGCCGTACCACTTGCAATCTCTTCAATGGAAACCTGGGCTGACTCTGATTGGTGTTCAATACCCTTAGCCTGCTCGTCAATATGGCTCACCCGTTCATTTAAAACTTCTGTTGCCCGCAACACATGCTCCAGCACCTCTTCCTGTCTGGCTGTCTGGGTCGCAATGGTATTCAAGTGCTCTTCACTGATATCTCCCTGCAATCTGCAGGCAAAAAATGCCAGTACCATAATCAACAGAATACCTAAAACCTGTATCTCATAATCGGCGATATTATCCACACTTACGCGCTGACGCATTAATACATTAATTGCCACAGAAATCACATTGGTAACAACACCAATGACAGCAAAAATTCGAAGCAGCTTACTGTCAGAATACACTAACACCACCGACATCACCGGGATAATATAGATAAAGGTGAGAATCGTGTCTCCCGTCAGCAAAACGAATGCATACAGAATAGAATATGTATACACGATAAAATATCGCAGTTTCTTAATCTCAGAATCCTTTCGGTAAAGCACCCATCCCAATGCCACGGGAATCACCCCAATCAGAAGCATCAACAGATAGTAGAATATATTTCTTTCTCCCTTAATGACTTCCAAAAGATAGGCTGCTTCAATAATTGCTACAGTTATTGACCAACCTATCATAGCAAATCGGTTCATTCTGGTTTGTTCTGACATCTTCATCTCCATAGTAGTTTCCCCCGTCTTTCGTGGTATATCTGCGTATATTATACTAAACATCCACAAAACATACAATATGTGTATTAGATCTATTCCACAATTTTTGCAGCAGTTTCCAAGGCATCGTCTATGTGCTTACAGAAATATTCTCGACCAATCTTATCCACAAAGCCGGCTTTTTCCATCATACGCATAGGCTGTTCATTTGTATGAGACAGAATTAAGGTAATGCCCTTTTTGTGGCAGTCAGCATAGAGTTGCTCCAGAGAATGAAGAGCCGTGGCATCAATCGCTCCCACACTTCGCATACGAAGAATCAACACCTCATCCTTTTCTCCCACAGAAATATCTAAAATTTTGTCAGCCGCACCGAAAAACATAGGACCACTGATTTCATAAACCAGAACTTTCTCCGGC
>JALELK010000001.1 GCA_022768745.1 Lachnospiraceae bacterium | reverse complement strand
ATACCTGGTACAAGGATAATGATATGCATACTATGTACGTGGGAGAAATCTTAGAAGTTTTGGCGAGATAGCTGTAATGATTATTTAAACAAATATTTTTTTTCAAAAAAAGAAAACCCTATCACGAAATCGTGACTGGGTTTCTTTTTATTTACGCCTTAATAATTTCACCTTATATTAAGAACATCTTACATCTTTTCAAAATGATTTACTTCACTCTGCAACTCATCAGAGATACTCTGGTTGTTGTGAGTTTCCTCCAAAATAGAAGAAATCGCCATAACCAGCTGGGTCGCCTCGTTCGCTACGTCTGAAATTCCCTGAGAACTCTGCTCCAGAGTGATGGAGATATCATCGATACCTGTATTGACGTTGTCTATGGTACCTGTGATTTCCACTGTCTCATCCGCAAAGTCAGCAAGGGTCTTACTCATCTCGATAGAATCTCTCTGATACTCACTGATGATTTCCACAAACTTCTCATAGTCACTCAAAACACTGTCATTGACAAAATCTATCATATTAGTAGCATTCTCTGAAAGACTGGTAACCGCCTCAGTCACAATACCGCTGATGGACTGAATACTGTTTGCAGTCTCTCTACTGTCATCTGCCAACTGGCGAATCTCATCTGCAACAACGGCAAATCCTTTACCCGCTTCCCCGGCTCTGGCTGCCTCAATGGATGCATTCAACGCCAACAGGTTTGTCTGGCTGGCAATGTCAAGGATGTTACCTGTCAATTCATTAATCTGGCTCACGCTCTTGCTGGCTTCCACTGCTGTCCGCAGAGTCTCACCCATCTGCGTAAAGTTCTCCTCAGTAGCCTGCTTGCTGGCAAGGGCCTCGGTGTGCATCTGCTCCGCGTGCTCCTTGATATTATTCATATCCTCCACACCACTATTGGCTTTATCCTTAATATCCTGAATATGATTTAAGATATTGGAACTGCTTTGGGCGATCTGGTCAATGGTGGCTGAAATCTCCTCCATACTGGCTGCCAATTCTTCGGTAGCGGCAGAGACATTCATAGCACTGCGGTTAGACTCATCCACCTGTCCGGAAATCTCGCCCACAGATGACTTCATACGCTCTGAAGCGGCCTGAATTTTCAACATAAGTTCCTGTAGAATATCGATGAACTTGTCCACTCCACCTGCCAACTGACCAATCTCATCCTGAGACTTTGAGTTGATACGCTGGGTCAAATCTCCTCTGCCCTCCTGTAACTTTACTACAATATCATCCAATTCCTTGCTGGCCTGTTTTGCAGGTTTTGCAATATTGCGATTAGCCACTCCAATGCCCACAATCATAACAACAATTCCAACAACCAAAATTCCAAAATCAAATATATACGTTCCTCGTACTCTCATATTAGCAGAACTCATAGACGCATCAATAGCTGCACTTGTTGTTTTCGCCAAATCCGTTTTCCCCGATTTGATATCGAACTGATAGGCTTTTACATTTTTTGCAATTTCCTGATTGTATCCATCAATCACTTTCAACGCCCCAACATTCATAGCACAGAAAACAACAAGCAATACCCCCATAGTGGAAAGTAACCCAATCAATCTTCTCTTAATGCTTTTTTTCATCCCAAACCTCCTCCTTATTTTGTTCCATAATTACATTATACGACTTTTTTCTCATAAAGGAATACCTAAACGTCCACTCCTTATTCAAAAATAGACAAAAAAAGAATCCAGTCGCATTCCTACGACTGAATTCTCTAGTTTCAACTCTGTAATAACACACATTCACTACCCATTTAGGAATTTTATTATAGAACAGTGTCCTTCAACTCCTGAACCTGGGTATGTAACTGAGCAATGGTATTTGAAAAATTCTGGATGGTATCAAAGATAACCTCTGCACCGGTTGCTCCGTCTCCGGACAACTGGGATACCTTGTTGGTATTTTCCGATACATTCATCACAGAATCCACAATCTGAGCTGTGTTTGAGGAAACCTCATTGACACCGTCAATAATACCCTCCACCATCTGCTTCAAATTATATACATTCTGCTTTGTCTGTTCAAAACGCATATTGACATCATCAATTTTAACATTCTGGTCTTCGATTCCCTGAACACAATTATCCATAGTCTCCACAGAACGATTTGCCACTTCAATCAGGCTGTTCATAATGCCTGTAATCTCTTCCGTAGAATTCTTGGTCTGCTCCGCCAAAGTACGAATCTCATCTGCAACAACGGCAAATCCTTTTCCTGCCTCCCCTGCTCTGGCTGCCTCAATGGATGCATTTAACGCCAACAGGTTTGTCTGACTGGAGATTGCCAAAATAGCATCTGTGATGCTGGAAACGCCCTGAATCTGAGCCACCAAATCACTGATAATCTGATAAGTGTTCTGAATATCCTCAGTAACTTCTCCGGCCTGCTTTTTCATACCTTCAGAGAGAACCGTTCCCTCTTCCACCTTTTCGTATACATCCTGAGCATTTTGTGCCACACGCTCTGCATTGGCCTGGGTTTCCTGCACAATGGCATAAATATTCTGTGTCAAATCTGTCTGGTGATTCATCTGTTCACTATTGGTATCCGATGCACTTGAAATATCTTCCAATGCCACTTTATTTTCACTGGCCTGCTCGGTAATCACCTGCATACCATCTGTAATACCATGGAAATTTTCCAAAATCTCCTGAGAAATCTTTTGCACCTGTTCTGCCACCCTGACAGCCTCTTGGGTCTGTTTCTGGATGGAGTCCATATTCTCCTTGGTGGAGTTATAAATCTGAAGCACCGTGTACATACAAAATACTGCAAATAATACTGTAGACACAAGTTCTGCGGAAATACTTGCTACCGATGCTCCTCCCAACAATTGTAAAAGAATTTTGATGATATTAACTGCTACCGTTGCATAGGTTCCGCATTTTACCAATCGTACATTCTGGTACACAATCAGAGCAAATACCGTTGTGTACACTACGGTATACACCGGCGCATTTGTGGTAAAACTCACGGCAATATAACTCAGCAAAAAGGTCACCGACATCATAATATGGGTGTTTTCCTCTTTTCCTTTGGTCATCGCCAGCACAGCACAGGCCACAAACATCGCCACCATTACCCCTAATCCGATGAATGACATTTCTCCTGTAATCAACATCAAAAAGACAAATCCCAAATAACTCAAACCATATATACCGGTTCCCATTTTATTGGCACGTTCGGTCTGCTCCACCGTTAAAGCTATCGCCTGCTTTTCCTTCTTTGCCATAATATTCCTCCTCATGTGTAAAAAATCTATTTTTGATTTTATTACTCTTTTTCAGTTATGGCAAGTGATAATTCCTTTAATTGTACATCTTCTACTGGCGTTGGTGCCTCTGTCATCAGACAGGAAGCATCCTTTACCTTAGGGAAGGCAATCACGTCACGAATGGAGTCTGCCCCCATCATTAACATAATCATACGGTCCAAACCAAATGCCAATCCTGCATGTGGTGGAACTCCGTAAGAAAATGCATCCAGAAGGAACCCAAATCTGTCGTGAGCTTCCTCGTTGGTAAATCCGAGGGCCTCAAACATTTTCTCCTGAACATCATTCTGGTGAATACGGATACTTCCACCTCCCAGCTCGCAACCATTCAAAATGATATCATAGGCTTTTGCCCGAACAGCTCCCGGATCAGAAACTAATTTATCGATATCCTCCTCATAAGGCATAGTAAACGGATGGTGCATTGCCACAAAACGATTCTGTTCGTCAGACCACTCAAACTGAGGGAAGTCAACCACCCAGAGGAAAGCAAATTTCTTCTCGTCGTAGAGTCCCAACTCCTTGCCCAGCATAAGACGAAGACTGCCTAAAACTTCCCATACAGTCTTGTCTCTATCTGCAGCGAAGAGCAACAAATCTCCCGGCTCTCCATCCATAGCCTTTACCAAAGCCTCCAACTGCTCTTCTGTCATAAACTTGGCAAAAGATGATTTGTAAGTACCATCTTCATTGATGCAAAGGTATGCCAAACCTTTGGCTCCGCAACCCTTGGCGAAATCTACCAGTTTATCAATCTTCTTACGAGGCATTGCTCCCTGTCCTTTGACATTGATTCCGCGCACGGAACCACCGGCTTCCAAAGCACCGGTAAATACACCAAAGCCACAGTCTGCAACTACAGAAGACACATTCTGGAGTTCCATGCCAAAACGGATATCCGGCTTGTCGGAACCAAAGCGCTCCATAGCCTCCTGCCATGTCATTCTCGGAATCGGAAGGGGAACTTCCACTCCAAGAGCCTCTTTAAACACCTTTGCCAAAAGGCGTTGGTTTACATCGATAACGTCCTCCATATCTACAAAGGACATTTCCATATCAATCTGTGTAAATTCAGGCTGACGATCTGCACGTAAGTCCTCATCTCTAAAGCACTTTGCCACCTGGAAATAACGGTCATAGCCGGAACACATAAGCAACTGCTTAAACAACTGTGGTGACTGTGGAAGTGCATAAAAGCTTCCCGGGTGAATACGGGATGGCACCAAATAATCCCTGGCCCCCTCCGGTGTAGACTTCTGCAAAATAGGTGTCTCTATCTCCAAAAATCCTTCTTCCTGCAGGAAAGAACGGATGATTCCTGTCACCTTGCTTCGCATCATAAGATTTCTCTGTAAGTCCGGACGACGTAAATCCAGATAACGATATTTCAGGCGAAGTTCTTCCTTGGTCTGTGAATTTTCCTCAATTGGGAATGGCGGTGTCTTTGCCGCAGAAAGAATACGAAGTTCTGTAGCCACAACCTCAATATCTCCTGTCTTTAAGTTTTCATTGACTGCAGCACTACGCTTCTGTACGGTTCCCACTACAGCTACCACAAACTCACTTCTCAGTTCGGATGCCTTTGCAAAGCCCTCGCTTCCCACAACAGGCTCGTCAAAAACCACCTGCATAATACCACTGCGGTCTCTAAGGTCAATAAAAATCAGGCTTCCTAAATTTCTGCGCTTCTGCACCCATCCCATCAAGGTAACCTGCTGTCCTACTAATTCACTTCCGACTTCTGTACATCGATGACTTCTGTGAAGTCCATTCATTGATTCTGCCATTTTTTCCTCCTGTTAGTCCCTGTTAAAAAATTCAACAAACTCGTCATATCCTTCTTTTTGGAGCTGTTCTTTCTGGAACTTTTTATTCTTATTCATACGGACAACCAAAACTTGCTGTCCATTATTTCTTGCCTCTTTTGCCTGCTGCATCACCTGTGCCAGCTTTTCTGCCGGATACTTCTTTTCCACCAGATATGCCACCTTCTTTGGACTTTCCGGAATTTCAAATCCCTGCTCCATCAAAAGCAAAATGATTCGCTCAAATCCAATGGAAAATCCGCAAGCCGGAACATTCTGTCCTGTGAACTTTCCAATCATTTCATCATAACGGCCGCCGCCACCGCAGCTTCCGCCAAATTCAGGAATTGCAATTTCAAAAATCGTTCCGGTGTAATAACTCATACCACGAACCAGAGTCGGGTCAAATACCAGTTCAAACTCTGCCTCTTTTGTGGTATTGACTGCAAGGGCAATCTCCTTTAAGTTCTGGGCAATCTCCTCATCTAAGAACTCGCCCAGCGTACTTACCAGATAATCCACACCTACAGCTACATCTTTTTTATCCTCTAAGGCATCAAACAGTCCTAAATACTTCTGGATGGACGCCTCTGAAAATCCCTCTTCTTTTAATTCTGCTGCAACACCTTCCACACCAATCTTGTCCATCTTGTCCAAGGTGATAAAAATGCTGTCATAATCTTTTTCTTCAAATCCTGCATAGGCAGCCATAGCCTTTAAAATTCTTCTCTCGTTGATTCGGATTTCAAATCCCTTGAATCCCAACTGTCCCAAAGTGGTAGTGGTGGCTAAAATCAGCTCAATCTCTGCCATATTAGACGGCTCACCTAAAATATCTATATCACACTGGGTAAACTGGCGATAACGTCCTCTCTGAGGGCGGTCAGCTCTCCACACATTGCCAATCTGCAATGCCTTAAATGGGCTTGGCAAATCATTGGCATTGTTGGAATAGAAACGGCAAAGGGGTACGGTCAAATCGTAGCGCATACCAAAGTCCACCACATCCATCTCTTCCTTTGCAGTGTCCAAATGCAATTTTTCTCCACGCTTTAACACCTTGAAAATCAGTTTTTCATTTTCTCCTCCCTGCTTGTTGCTGAGATTCGCAATGTTTTCCATACATGGAGTCTCAACAGGGGTAAATCCGAATCTACGATAAGTAGACTTAATCACGTTGGTGACATAATCTCGGATTTCCATCTCTCTTGGGAGAATATCCTTCATTCCATTTACCGGTTTCTTACTTAAAGCCATTTTACTTCCTCCAACTGTTGTTCTTCTGATGGACGGGGCACAAGCAAATTATACCCACACCAAATGCAATTATAGTCTGTTTCACCTCTACAGGCAAGTAAAAAAAGGTTTGCCATGTGTTATCCTTATGTTTTCTACTGTTTGCACATGCTCACAAAATCCTTTAAAGCATCCTTTTCGGAGGCATACTCTCCTGCCACAGACGGAATACCTTTGATATTCGCTATGGTATTCAGTTCATCCTTCATAGCCAAAAAACGGATAAATTCCACTGCGTAGTCGTAGTTTTCTGCGTTCTTGTTTACAGGGAAACCAAACCATAGATATTTTGTCCCATAGGAATACTGGACAACTTGCTGTCGTGATAACATCTAGCCAACATTTTTTCATCTTTTGTCCTCCTGCTCCCTACAGTTGTCCATTTTTTATCTTTTCCAACGTTGAAAATAAAATCTTCAAATTAATCGGCTTTGCAATATGTCCATTCATTCCGCTATCCTTGCAGGCCTGTACATCCTCTGCAAATGCATCCGCAGTCATAGCAATAATCGGTATCTTGTTTAATCGGTCGTCCTCCAGCGAGCGAATTTGCCTTGTGGCCTCATATCCATTCATAATCGGCATATGTACATCCATTAAAATGGCAGAGTAGGTATCCGGCGATGCTTCTTTTAACATCTCTACACATTCTTTTCCATTTTCCGCCCGGTCACAGACAATTTCCTGTTCGGATACCAATTCATGGAAAATTTCCCAGTTCAAGTCATTATCCTCAGCCACCAGTAAATGCATATCTTCAATCCTCTGGAATTCCTCACCGGAGTTATCTGTCATCTCCTCATCCTCTACAATCGGTAAATCAATGGCTACTTCAAATGCAGTTCCCTCACCGGATGCACTGTTACATACAATGGTTCCACCCATCAAATCTACCATCTGCTTCACAATGGCAAGACCAAGTCCTGTACCCTGAATACTGTTTACCTGGGTATTGATTTCCCGGGAAAAGGTATGATACATATTTTTCTGGAACTCTTCCGTCATTCCGATACCGTTATCTTCGATATAGAAAACCAATCGGGTATTTTCCGGATGTTCAGGGATTTCCTGCTGGTACAAACACAGGAAAATGATACCTCCGGGCTCTGTGTACTTCACCGCATTTGTCAGTAAGTTTACATAAATCTGATTCAGTCGTATCTTATCTGCATAGACATAGTTGTGAGGCAAAGCTTCAAAATCCGTCAAGAGTTGAATTCCTCTGTCAGAGAGGTTTCGCTCCTGCATTTCCACCAAATCCTGTATCATTACTTTCAGAGAAATCCGCTCCGGATTCAGTGCAAAACTTCCGCTCTCTATTTTTGAAATATCCAACACGTCGTTAATCAGGGTCAATAAATGCTTGCCGGACTGCAAACCTTTATCCATACACTCTTCCACCCGCTGGGAATCAGTTGATTTGTTCTTTGCTATGGTCATCAACCCTAAAACCGCATTCAAAGGTGTTCGGATGTCATGGGACATGGCAGATAAAAACTGTGTTTTTGCCCTGCTGGCCTGCTCAGAAAGTCTGGCTTCCTCCCGCAAACGACGATTCATATTAATTAAATACGCCCCATTTATCACCATCAACAACACCAGAGTGCCACAAACCAGAAGTACGATATACCAGGCATCTACAGAAGCTTTTAACCCATCCTTGCTTAACACACCAAGAATATCCAAAGGGGAATTATCCCCAAAAGAAGAATAATACCATATACAATCTTTTCCTCTGAAATTTTTATATTGCAATATCCCTACATCATTGGTCTTTAATGTGTGAAGAAGTGCGTCCCGCTCATTATAATCCTCCTGGAAATTATATCCCCGGATATACTCAATAAAGTTCTGGGATTTCATAGAGGAGGACTGTATCACATAATCTCCTGTGCGGGTAATAATGCCCACCTCAGCTGATGAGTGCTCTGTTGGGAATACCCAGAATTTTTTAATTTCACCCACCGGGACAATTCTAAGCATCAAATAATCCTTATCTCCCTCCCGGGTGCGCAGAGTTACCCTGGTGCCAATCCCCACAACCATGGCCTGGGTCTCCTGCAGACGGTACTTTCCAAGGACCTCAAATTTATCCTCATCCCCGCCTTTGAACATACTCTCCATAATCTACCCAAAAGGAAGGTCCGCTTCTATATTGGTATCCTTATACCTCACATAGGTATCTATCTTTTCCTCTCCCTTGGGGTAATACGCAGAATAAGCCTCATAGGTATCCATATCCACAATATGGATAAAACGTTTCTCGTTTGTATTGATGGTACGCAAAAAGTCCAGAGCTTCTTCCATATCCATATGATTAGAAGAAATATAGGCAGACCAGTTTTTCACGTAGCCTCTTTCTCCATCCAGATAATTCTGTGAGACCTGTTTCATAGATTCAACGGTTCTGATAAAATCGGCTTCTTTACTCTGTGTCTGGGTTCTGGAAATATATCTGGAATAAATCCACGCAGCCGTGAGCATTGCCAGAATCAAAAGAACATTGCAAATTAATAAGATTATTTTTTCTTTCTATCCCTCTCATTCAAAGCTTTTCCCCACCTTATCATTCTTGGATATAATATACTTTATGATACCACAAATTTCAACCATTACAACCATTAGGGACGGATACCTATGGCCCGTTGGTCTGGCACCTGTGGCTCTATGGTCTGTCCCCATTGGACCACTAAAATGAAATGGCAGGTTTTTCCACTGGGCTTTACTGCCTGGACTGGGGGAACCTGCTTTTTATTATTTGGAGAAAGTTTGCAGTATCTCTTAATGCTGATTTTGTTTGAAGGGAACTGTCTCTTTCACGGCTTCGACTTTTCGCTAAGGATGTGTCCACCTATAACAGATATTTAAGCACCCGCTTCATAAGAGGTTTGCTCTGCAATCATATCTGCTATAGGCGGACATCATCCAAGCGATTGTCGAACCTTGAAAAGACAGTTATTATAGTCAAAAACGAAATCTGCATTTTAGAGATACGCAAAGTATTCGACATAATAAAAAGCAGGTTCCCCCAGTCCAGGCAGTAAAGCCCAGTGGAAAAGCCTGCTTATATACAAATAAAGTGGTCCATTGGGGACAGACCATAGAGCCACAGGTGCCAGACCAACGGGCCATAGGTATCCGTCCCTAATGCGCATCAGAAGTTTTTGTAGCGAATCAGCTTAAAGCAAATGGCATAGGTAATAATGTGTGCACTAAGGGTGATTGCCCAAGTGACCGGATATGCCATATATAAAATTCCTTCCGTGTGGTGAATCTGAAAGATAGTAGCAATCCACACCAGGCGGAGTCCACACGCTCCTATAATGGACATAATCATTGGCAGAATTGACTTGCCAATTCCCCTTAAGCATCCCACCATAGTATCCATCATTCCGCACAGGAAATATGTGGTGCAGATATAGGACATACGAATCAAGCCCGCATTTACCACCGGTTCGCTGTCTGTATAAATGTGTAATAACTGCTTTCCAAACAGAAATGCGCTTTCACCCGTAATCAGTCCCACGGTAATTACGATTCCAAGGCACAACATCATAACCTTTTTGATACGCTTTTTATCCCCGGCACCATAGTTTTGACTGGTGAAGGTAACCGCTGTCTGTGACACAGCATTCATAGCCATATATACAAATCCTTCGATATTGCTTGCCGCGGAATTTCCTGCGATTACTGTACTTCCGAAGGAGTTGATTGCCGACTGAATCACCACATTGGAAAGGGAAAAGACCGTTCCTTGGATTCCCGCAGGAAGTCCGATTCTGATAATACGTCCCAACACATCCTTTTTGATATCCAACTGTGAAAAGGAGAATTTCAAAACTCCCTCCTGTCTATGCAGATACCAGAGAATCAAAACCGCTGAAATATACTCAGAGATTACTGTGGCAATGGCAACACCTGCCACTCCCAGATGAAATCCGATGACCAGACCCAGATTTAAAATAACGTTTACCACCCCGGATGCCGTCAAAAAATAAAGGGGTGTCTTGGTATTTCCTGTGGCACGCAAAATCGCCGCCCCAAAGTTGTAGGTCAAAAGTGCCGGCATACCCAAGAAGTAAATCTTAAGATACAAAGACGCCAGTCCGATAACATCCTCCGGTGAACCCATCCACACCAAAATCTGATGGGATGCTGCCATACCGAATACCGTAAGAAATAACCCGCTAATCAGACTAAGGGTAATACTGGTATGTACCGTATCCCTGACCTTTTCCTTATGGTCACAACCAAAATAAAATGCAACCGTTACATTGGCACCAACAGATAATCCCATAAACAAATTCACCAGCAGATTAATTAAGGACGAAGTAGAACCTACTGCCGCCAGAGATTCATCTCCGGCAAAACGTCCCACCACAATCACATCTGCCGCATTAAACAACAATTGGAGCACTCCAGACAAAATAACCGGTATGGTAAAAGCGATCATCTTGCCAAGAAGCGGTCCGTGAATCATATCAACTTCTTTTGTTTTCGCTTTCATATTTCTTTCCTCTTTTTTATATGTTCTTGATTTAACTCTAATAAATTATACAGAGTAATCCCCTTAGAAACTACCTTAAAAATCATTTCTTTTATACTTTATCACTACACCTACTTATTTTCCAATACCTCCTCAGTAAAACTTTTATAAAACAGATGTTCAAATCAGTGTCGAATTATATCAATTATTATGACAGTGATAAGTAACGGCAACCAGCCTAAGGCCTAAGCCACCTTGCAAAAATGGAATAGAAAAACCAGCGTCTCATACACGCTGGTTTCTCATTTAGTCACCTTGCGGTAACTTTTATAGCTTTTTCCTCACCAAATTATAGCACAATATAGTGTTATGTCAAATTTGATTGATAGTATAAAATTTAATTTGTCCCTATTGGCAACGTCTAAGCAAAATAGGAGACACGCCCAGCAGCAACAACGCTGCCACCATAAAATACCAAGGTGTCTCCTCTGATGTTTTTGGTGATTTCACGGTAGTTGTAGAATTTGTTGTGGTATCTTTGATATTCTCTTCTGTCTTGTCTGTCACCTTAACTGTTGTCGTTTGGTAATTTCCGCCATCATAGTCGGCAACCTTCACAACATAATCACCTTTGGCATACATCTTAGACATCTGATAGCGAAAAGTACTATCTTCTTTTACCGCACAAGTCTCCATATCTAACACTGTACTCTCTGTGCTGTCATATACAAACACTGCACAGGCAAGTGTGCCTTCTTCAGCCGTACCACTCACGATGATTTTACCGTCGGAACTAACTGCTCTCACACCGGAAATGTTCTTTGCATCTGCATTGACAGAAGCCATCACAAACACGCCAAGACAAAGAGTAAGTGTGAATAATATTTTGCATAATCTTTTCATCTATCCTTCCTCCTTATCGAAATTTCTTAGAAACTCCGGTACCTGCGCCAAAGCAAGCCCCGCCAAACGCATTACTTGATGTGGCTCCGGCCTTCACTGCTGTTACAGATGCAGAAACTGGCGTTTCATCCGTTTTTCCTGACCATACAAGGTAATCGCCGCCCTTCAAGGTAGAATCAACGCATTCTTTTTCACCATATCCGGCAACTACCACTGTCTTAGTGCTTCCGTTTGCAAAAACCAGATTTGCAACTATGTTATAGTCTGCGTAACTCTGTGTAGCACCATAATAGAATGTGGCAATGATATTTTTCTCGCCGGCTCCCGGTGCGCTTGAAATCGCAGTCCCCGGCTGACTACCATGGTTTGTATTTCCGGTATTGCCATAATCACCAAGCTCAAGTCCCAAACGATCCACTGTTATGTACCCGGTGGTTCCGTCGCTTAATGTTATTTGCAATGGAATGGATGCATAATATGGAGAATTAAACTTCACACTTGTTCCCGTAATGGTAACAGCCTTTGAATTGGTACCGGTTACCACTTCGATTTTGCTAATCGTCTTTGCCCCACCCACTGTGCTTAAATCGATAGAATCATTTCCATAATATACTGCTGTTTTTGCGGGAGCGTCTGCGGTAGATGAACCAATATCAACCGTGTCGCTATAAACAGTATCATCATACATATCCGGTTTTGCACCGGTGTCAATCTTTATACCTTCATAACCTTTTCCTGCAATGGTAACATTGAGAATATAGAATCTCGGAGCCCCACTGTTGACAGGATCATCCTCCACATGATAATTCCAACTCAGTGTTACAGAATTCTCTGAGCTGTCTATTGTTTGAATCTCGAGAGGATTGCGTCCTTGTGAATCTGTCACACCGGATTTGTTTCCAACATTTGTCAGAGCAATACCCTCTGGATGTTCATCGGTGTATACCTTGTCAATGGTGTAAGTCAAAGTATCAATATCAAAATCTCCTGCTAAATTGATCTTCGAATTTCCCGTCACATTTGAAAACTTTTCACCATTCACTGTTACATCCAAAAATGTCTGTCTGCCTACTTCCGGACCAACCGGATCAACTGGATCACCTGGACCTTCCGGGTTACCTGATGACTGCTTTGCACGAATGGTAAATTTCAATTCAGATGGTAATCCCCCGCCTGAATTTTCTCTGTTGGAAAGTTTTGTCTTGTTATCCCGAACCGTCAATGTAGTTCTAAAGCCATCTTCCGCAGTTACGACAACTTCCATCTTTTCAGGATCAAAATTCGATAGGATAATTTCCGTACTATCTGTTATAGTTGCAACAGAACCTGACACTGTCGTTTCAACTGGTAACTGCGCTGTTACTGTTGTCTCCGCCACAGTGTAGCTGACCTTTCTTTCAACGTCCAAATTACCGAAATCTACGGAGAAGGATCCCTCTTCTGCTTTTGCCGCCACTCCGTTGGCGAAAATTCCGGTCACTGCCAGCATCATCACCACTAGAACAGCTAGTATTTTCTTCGCATTACTCATCAATTGTACCTCCTTTGTTTTCTCGTTCCAAAGTCTATCAAAGAAAATATAACTTATGCTACGAGTATACTTTTTTTCAAAAGGTAACAGTAGGTGACAACTGTCTCAAAATGTATATTAGAGCAAAAAAATGATATCCCCGCCCCCGGAGATATCATTTTCCCAAAGCATTTTTTATTTCTGATTTTTTTCATAACATAATCGGATGAGTTCTTTCCGGTCTTTTGTGCCCGTCTTTTGATTCATATTTGCAATGTGCCGATATAAAGCCGCACGAGATATGGCAAGATATCCTGCGATTTCCGAAACAGGGCAATCCATACTTACAATAGCCTCCAAACATTCCACCTCTCGTTCCGTCAGGTTATATTTTCTTCCAAAAACAATGACTCTGTTTTCCTTCTCCGCATCACTGTTGACCGACTCTTTTTCAGATGTTGCCTCATCCAATTCATAGATAGCTCCCCAAATGTGATAGCCTATCATACACAAACTGATGAACGCAAACAGCACAAGCGCCACCATCAGAACCAGGATGGGACTCTCCCTACCCAGCAATGCAAGGGACACCACTGTAGTCAGGCAGCCACACCCATTGTTGACGCCTCGTCCCAGTCCCGCCCATAATCTTGGCATAGACGTGTAGTAAGAAATTTGCATAAATGCAGTCATAAAGAACACCACAAAAAATCCTGCTGATATGTAAAAAATAAGAAGTCCGTAGAGGAACGATCCGCCCAACTGAAGGATAACCATACTACCCACAGATATAATGGTAACAATATACATAATGTACGGCATATATTTGCGTTCTTTGATATCGTATAAAATTCCTGCCACAATACCACTTAGTGCCAATAACAATCGCGGCCACTGACCAATATCAAAATCTCCCGATGCGTGCACAAGGGTAACCGCATTGTCCAAGGTGGAAAATATCAATGTCATCAAAGCCGTCACCACTACCAGCATTAGCATTGCCATTTTGACGGACTTCATCTCTCTGTGTTCATTGGTATAAACAACCTCCGGCAATTTTTCCGAGAACAAGGACAGGGCAAATAGAATCACCATCCCACATGCCAATACAATGCTTTGGCTCATATCCCCCTGAACTGCATTATTATTCAAAAATTGCAGCAAAATCCCCAAGGCATATCCAAAGCCTATGTTTCTTGACATATATCTCAAATTAGGGAGTCGGGTAGAGGCACAATAACATATTTTTGCCCCAAATACCCCCAGGAACAGAAACATCAAGCATCCACAGATGAGAACACTGCTGTACCCTTGCAGAACGTTAAGCATACCAAGCAAAACAATCACCCCTGCACACAGTACACTCTCAAGGACTCTCATCAAAGTATTTCCCAGATAGCGGTACAATAAACCATACACAATAAATCCTATGGCACTGATTCCCAGCACCGTGTTCTGAGCAGTCACCACCTGATGTTCTCCCACAAAGCGGGCACACACATTGTCAAAAAAATATTCCGTTCCCAAAAACACAAAATTGTAAAGCGCAATCAGGCAAATCCCCGTGGCACTTCTCTTATCTTTTATATAAGTAAACATAACTTTAGCTCCCTAATGGCCCGCCAATGCCTTCCTTTTTCTCTCTATCATCTCATTGATTCGCTCCATATAAAGCCCTACATCTTTTACATTTTCTGACCTGGTCACTGTGGCACCATGGTCGGAAACATACTTACAGGCAGCTCCTGCCCCAAGAGCGATAATCGTCTGTTTCTCCTCCATAATCAGGATATTGTAAAGTCCTTCCTTCCCCTCTTTGGCAAATCCAATGTTCTCCAGATTTCCCGCCATATTTTTCTGTCGGTAAAGATAATACGGATGCATACCCATAGACTCTGCCACTTCCTTT
>JALELK010000073.1 GCA_022768745.1 Lachnospiraceae bacterium | reverse complement strand
GACTTGTACTCATATCATCACTCTCCTATCTCATACTCAATAGACTTATCATCACCAATAAATTTCACAATCTTTTTTGTAATTGGCTGCACCACTCTAATCCCTGTCTTCAACTCCGTTGCACCTACAATATCGTTGATGCCGTAATCCTTAGATGCATCTAATTTGCTTGATATAGAATCGCAGTTGGCATATTGCTCCATTTTTTTTAGCCCCTGCATAACTAAATCTGCATAGGAATCCACAAATAACTCGTAGTATTTTCCAGTGGAAAAGACCGGTATCTGTTCCTGCGATGCCACGCCATAATACTTGCCAGCTTCCCACACAGGAGCTACTGTCGTTACTGCTCTTGAAAAATAATATTTTTCCTTCCATTTTGGTGCCACCGAATAGGATTGTTTTGTATAATATTTCCCAGACTTCCAGGCCGGTGCCTTTTTATCCGATATTTTTTCATATACCCATTGTCTTACCAGGGTATTGGTAACTCTATACTTTTTCTTCGAGGTATCCTTCAAATCATCCACAGATTCTTTTACCTCAAAATGTTTTTTCCACACACCATTTTTGTCTGCTTCAAGAACCTCTACTCTGAAGCATAGGATTGGAACCTTTTTATAATATTTTGAATAGTTCTTCTTCCAATCAGATGGCTTCATTGTCTGGATAACATATTTATCCTTTGAATCTCCTGAAACAGAACGGTATTCGCTAGTTACCCCATCCGACCACAGGTAAAAATAGTTGCCATAATTTTTCTTCCAATCGGAGGGCTTTGTTTTTAAGACGTTATATGAAGACTTTTCTGTTCCTTCCACATTTTTATAAGAATTTCCATTCTTATAAAAATAATTGCCATACTTTCTGCTCCAATCCACTGGCTCGGAAGACAGCTGTGTATATGCATCTTCATATTCCCTTTCAAGTAATTTAAAGTCTCCATCTGTTTTCCGGTAGTACCCAGTGTATTTTTCTTTCCAGCCATCTGGTTGGTTTTGTAGCAATACATAATTTAAGGTATCCTGTGCATTTCCCAAGTCATATATTTCTGTAACCTCATCGCTTCCAAATAGTACCTGGTGCGACTTATCTAGGATATAATGCTCATTCCTATATGGGCTATCAACCGTGGCATATGGTTGCACACCACCATTTTCATCCGCAAAGAGATGTATCACTTTTCTTTCTCTTAGGTCACCCTTGCCCAGACAAATCAAATGATTCACCGGGTGATAATTTTTTTCGATGACCATACCCATCTGGCTGGAATCCCATTCATCATCCCGGCTGTAATCGAACAATGGAACAGCATCAAGCATCACGTTTCCGTTGATACACGTAATCACCAGCTTTCCATTATTTTTCCTGAGCATTTTCAAAATCCCCAAATACGCCGGTGTATATCTGTCAAACTGATATTCTTCAATATTAACTGCAGACTCCGATTCGGATACCTCAAATATGGTGCTTAATCCTATATCCTCTATCAACTCTCTTATAACCGCATTCGCATCCCCGGATACAATGCGGTAATCCTGTCCAGCTTCCGGTTCAATGATTTTCCCGTTGATAATCCCGTGCCAGGTACGACCTTTATATGTAATGTTGTTCTTCTCGGTGTCCGGCTCAATCTTATCCACTATTCCGCCATACTCCGTGCCATCCAGGTAAATAAAATATCCAGCTTTGCAACAATGGCTTTCCAAATCTATCTCGAGTTCAAAATTGTTCTCGTCTGATCCGAAAGCCACGTCCAATGCAAAGTTATTCAGTACCCCCAGTTCTTTGCCTTTTTCATCTGCATAAATCAAGTCCATACCGGCTCACTCCTTTCTGACAGGAGCGTTATGTCAAATCCAAATTCTCCACTCCATGACACTGCCATTATCCCACTTGGTATCTTCTCAAAAATATAAAAATCTCGTCCTCTGGCATGGACTAAATTTACCTTTTCACCATTATTTTTGACCTTATAGACCTTTTTTGTCCTTGAATCAATAACCATACACTCACCTATGTAAAGACTTGCATCCACCTTATAGGTATGTAGTCCAATCGAAACCTCCGGACTTATACAGGGACCATATACTATCATCTCAAAGTCGGATGAAGCATAATTGTCATTTACTATCCTCTGACTCACCAGATCATTCGCATAATCAAATGGAT
>JALELK010000045.1 GCA_022768745.1 Lachnospiraceae bacterium | reverse complement strand
TAAGGAAATTGTTCCAAAGATTGCGGAAGTAACAGGAACAAAGGATATTCAGACCACAGTAGTAGATGGAACCAATCAGATTATTTTCAAGACAGCTTCCTTATCTCTTTCCAAGAGAGAGGCATTAAATCAGATGCTGGAGAAGGATTATGGTGTTAAGGATACAGCAATCACTTCATCAAACATTGGTTCCACCATCAGTGGAGAGATGCGTTCACAGTCCATTATTGCGGTAATTGTGGCAGCCTTCTTTATGCTGATTTACATCTGGTTCCGATTCAAGGATATCCGTTTTGCCAGCGGCGCTATCATCGCATTGATTCACGATGTGCTTGTGGTATTGGCACTTTATGCATTGGCACGTATCTCTGTAGGTAGTGCATTCATCGCATGTATGCTTACGGTTATCGGTTATTCTGTCAACGATACCATCGTTTTGTTTGACCGTATCCGTGAAAATAAAAAGGGTATGAGAGACGAGTCTCCGGAGGCTTTGGCAGAACTTGCCAACAGAAGTACAACTCAGACATTGTCACGTACCATCAGTACTTCTATCACCACAGCTATCATGGTATTGATGCTGTTGATTTTAGGTGTGACAAGTATTCGTGAATTTGCTCTTCCACTTTTGGTTGGTGTTATTTGCGGTACTTATTCTTCTATCTTTATTGCAACAGAACTTTGGTATGTAATGAAGATTAGAATTAAGGGCAAAAAGCAGACAAAGGCAAAGAGCAAGTCGAAAAAGTAAATAAGGTAGTGTTATAGGGGCAGGCGGAAGTTTGGTCCTACCTTAAAATAAAGAATAAAGGAGAAAAATATGTACACATTAGAAGATATCAAGGCAGTGGATCCTGAAATTGCAGATGCCATTTGCGCAGAGTTTGACAGACAGTCCAGTCACATTGAGTTGATTGCATCTGAAAACTGGGTTAGCCCGGCGGTTATGTCAGCTATGGGAAGCATCCTCACCAACAAGTATGCAGAGGGTTATCCTGGAAAGCGTTACTATGGCGGATGTGAATGTGTGGATGTAGTGGAGGATTTGGCAAGAGAACGTGCCAAAGAGCTTTTTGGTTGTGACTATGTCAATGTTCAGCCACACTCAGGTGCCCAGGCAAATATGGCAGTACAGTTTGCTGTTTGTAAGCCGGGAGATACCATTATGGGTATGAACTTGGAGCACGGCGGACATTTGACTCACGGCTCACCGGTTAACTTCTCGGGAACATATTTCAACATCGTTCCTTATGGTGTCAATGATGAGGGCGTCATCGATTATGAAGAGGTTGCACGTATCGCAAAAGAAAGCAATCCAAAGATGATTATCGCAGGTGCTTCTGCATATGCAAGAGCCATTGACTTCAAGAAGTTCCGTGAAATTGCAGACTCTGTTGGTGCTGTTTTGATGGTAGATATGGCACATATTGCAGGACTTGTGGCAGCAGGTTTGCACGAAAGTCCAATTCCTTATGCAGATGTGGTTACAACTACAACACATAAAACACTTCGCGGACCTCGTGGTGGTATGATTATGGCAACTGCTGAGGCAAATGAGAAGTATAACTTTAACAAGGCTATTTTCCCGGGAACACAGGGTGGCCCATTGATGCATGTAATCGCAGCTAAGGCTATCTGCTTCAAAGAAGCTCTTCAGCCGGAGTTCAAAGAGTATATGAAGAACGTGGTTGACAATGCCCAGGCACTTTGCAAGGGATTGCAGGACAGAGGAATCAAGATTGTTTCTGACGGAACAGACAATCATTTGATATTGGTGGATTTGACACCATTTGAACTTACCGGAAAACAGGTGGAGAAATGGTTGGATGAGGCTCATATCACAGCCAACAAGAACACCATTCCAAACGATCCAAAGAGCCCGTTTGTTACCAGTGGTGTTCGTGTGGGTACACCGGCAGCAACCAGCCGTGGTTTAAACGCAGAGGATTTTGATCAGGTGGCAGAGGCAGTTGCCACTGTAATCAAAGAAGGCGAAGCAGGAATTCCAAAGGCAAGAGCCATTGTGGAAGAACTGACAAAGAAATATCCATTAAAGTAATCAAGGGAGCTTATTATGATAGATATTAAGTTTTTAAGAGAAAATCCTGATGTTGTAAAACAGAATATCAAGAATAAATTTCAGGATCACAAACTTCCTATGGTAGATGAGGTGATTGAACTTGACGCCAAGGCAAGAGCCGCACAGCAGGAAGCAGATGAACTCCGTTCACAGAAAAATAAAATTGCAAAGCAGATAGGTGCTTTGATGGCTCAGGGCAAAAAGGAAGAGGCAGAGGAAGTAAAGGCACAGGTGGCTGATATTTCAAAGCGTCTTGCTGAGTTGGAGCCAATGGAAAAGGAATTGCAGGAAAAGGTTACACAGATTATGATGAACATTCCAAACATCATCGATCCTTCTGTACCGATTGGCAAGGATGATTCTTGCAATGTGGAAATCGAAAAGTTTGGTGAGCCGGTAGTTCCTGACTATGAGATTCCATATCACACAGATATTATGGAGCGTTTTGACGGTATCGATTTGGAAAGTGCCGGCAAGGTGGCAGGAAACGGATTTTATTATCTTATGGGAGACATTGCCAGACTTCATTCTGCAGTTATCTCCTATGCCAGAGATTTTATGATTGACAGAGGATTCACTTACTGTGTACCACCTTTTATGATTCGTTCAAATGTGGTAACCGGCGTTATGAGTTTTGAGGAAATGGATGCCATGATGTACAAGATTGAAGGGGAAGACCTTTATCTTATCGGTACTTCTGAGCACTCTATGATTGGAAAATTCATTGATACCTTAAATGATGAGGAAAAACTTCCATATACACTCACCAGTTATTCTCCTTGCTTCCGTAAGGAAAAGGGAGCCCACGGTATTGAGGAACGTGGTGTTTACCGTATCCATCAGTTTGAAAAACAGGAGATGGTTGTGGTATGTAAGCCGGAGGATTCCAAAATGTGGTATGACAAGCTTTGGCAGAACACGGTTGATTTGTTCCGTAGCTTAGATATCCCGGTTCGTACCTTAGAGTGCTGCTCCGGAGATTTGGCAGATTTGAAGGTGAAGTCCTGTGACGTGGAAGCTTGGTCTCCAAGACAGAAGAAGTACTTTGAAGTAGGTTCTTGCTCAAATCTTGGGGATGCTCAGGCTCGCCGCCTAAAGATTCGTGTGAAAGGTGCTGACGGAAAATATTTCGCACATACCTTGAACAACACAGTGGTTGCTCCACCTAGAATGTTGATTGCATTCCTGGAGAACAACTTAAACGAGGATGGTTCCGTAAACATCCCGGTTGCTTTGCAGCCATATATGGGTGGTAAGACCATTCTTATTCCAAAACACTAATTCTATAGGAGAGACAAATGGTAGTAGCAATTACTTACGATAAAGAAACCGGAAATGTGGGAGAACATTTCGGTCATGCCGAATATTTCAAGTTATATGAAATTGAGAATGGAAAAATTATGGATTCCGCTGTGGTTCAGCCCTTTGGACAGGGACATGAAGCAGTGGTGGGAACTATGCTTGACTACTCTGTTGCTCTGGTTATCTGTCAGGGAATCGGAGACGGTGCCATAGAAGGATTGGCTCAGGTGGGCATTTCCGTTTGCCCGAATGTTACCGGAAAAGCAGACGATGCCCTTGAAGCATTTATGCAGGGGAACCTACAAATCAGCATGGTGGCAAACTGCAATTGTGACCACAGTGCAGGAAGCTGTGGCAGCAGTTGCGGAAGTGACTGCGGAGGATGCTGTCACTAAAAGAAAAATTTTCTTAATAAAGTCTTAAAGACTTACCCACTTGGAAATTAAACTTTGAACCGCTACAATATGTATATGATTAATCAATATGCAGTTGTGGCGGTTTTTTGTGTGTAACTGCAAATTCTCTGGAGGATGAAATGGCGAATATTTTAGTGTGTGACGATGAAAAGGATATTGTGTCTGCCCTAAAGATTTATCTGGGAGGCGAGGGCTATCAGGTCTACGAGGCTTATAACGGATTGGAGGCTCTGAAAATTTTGGAGGAAAATGAGATACATCTGGTGCTTTTGGATGTGATGATGCCTCAGATGGATGGCATTACTGCTATGGCAAAAATCAGAGAGACTTCCAATGTTCCTATCATTATGCTGACAGCAAAAAGTGAGGACACAGACAAGGTGTTGGGCTTAAATGTGGGAGCGGATGATTATGTGACAAAGCCTTTTAACCCGGTGGAACTTCAGGCCAGGGTGAAGTCCCAGTTGCGAAGATATATGCAGCTTGGAGGCAATGTGGAAACATTTGCATCCACAGAAGACGTGATTACCATTGGCCCGATTCAGTTAAACGACCGTTCCAAAGAAGTGACTCTGGACGGAGAGCCGGTAAACCTTACCAAAACGGAGTATGATATCCTGCATCTTTTGATGGCACAGCCGGGGAGAGTGTTATCTCCCAAGGAAATTTATCAGGAAGTGTGGAAAGAGGATGCCTTTGGCACAGAAAATACAGTAGCCGTACATATTCGCCACCTGCGTGAAAAGTTGGAGTATAACCCTGCAGATCCCCGGTACTTGAAAGTGGTGTGGGGAAGAGGGTACAAAATTGAAGGAGAATTCCATGAATAAATTAAAAGGAAATATTTGGACAAAAATCATAGGATTAATTCTTATTTGTGTCAGTGTGCTGGGAATTACATACGGTTCTCTGTGCATGTATCTCTTTACCACCTTGGGACCAAGTGCCGGTGACAAAGAAAAAATAGAACAGCAGATGTGGGAGAGGGTTTCCGCAAATTATGGCATGAAATTGATTGATATTGCCTTTCAACACCAGAATAAGAAGGGTGAAGTGAAAGATGATTCCTACTGGAATGAACTGGAAGGTGGAGTATTTTGCTTTTCGGTGGTAGAGGAACGCACCACATTGGTAAATGGCGAACTGAAGACAGAAAAGAAGCTGGTCCATGGAGACCAGAGTATGATAGACAATGAGACCTATCTGAATAAAATAGGGGCGGCTACCCAGGGAACCTATGTCACCTACAGTATGGATAATTTGTACGGTGCTATGGTAACCGAGCCCTATTCCTGGAGAGAAAAAGGTTACTACAAGCTGTGGGATCAGGCAGATGAAATCACAGACCAAGCAGTCTGGGTACAGCTTTCCAGACAGGGAAAGGTCTCCGTCTGTGAGGAAGAACCGGACCAGGAAACTCTGGATTATGAGTTTGATAAAGGAGCAAACGACCCTGAAATCGACAAGAATCAAATCATACGCTATGTGGTATACACCGGATTAAATGATAGATATGTGGATAATCAGGTAGGGGCAAAATTAAATACCGGGGACACGGATTTTGCAGCACAGATCCCTGCACTGGCCGGTTTTATGGCATCCCTCAGTAAAAATTATATGCCAATTTTTGTTATCTCCATTGTTTTGTTTGTTTTGAGTATAGCTCTTCTTTGTACCGTTGCAGGACATCGTATCGGAACCGATGAGATCGAACTTCGTATGGTGGACCGAATGCCTTATGTCCTTTACTTTATTCTGGTTTGCTCCGGTGTTGGCGGCGGAATTGCAGCAGTAATTGGAAGTGTTATGGGCATTCTTATGAACATCTTTTCCGTGAGAGATGGTTTGCTTCTGGGTATTTCCATGATTGTTGGATGCACCCTTCTGGCGGCAGCTTTTTGTATGAGCACAGCCACAAGAATTAAGGCAAAGAAGTTTTGGAGATATACCATCTGTTACTATCTGGCAAAGCCTTTTGTAAAGTTGAATTCCGGTGTCCGGGAGCTTCATAAGAAAAATAAAAATACCTTTCTTAAAGTGGCAATCATCATTGGATTATTGACTTTATTGGAATTCGCCGTGATTGTCGGAACCGATAATAGTGCAGATACAGAGATAGTACTCTTTTTCATCTATAAGTTTGCAGAGATTCCATTTGTGTTCTGGGTGGTTGCCCAGATTGAGCGCATCCGTCAGGGGGCAAAGCGGGCGGCGTCCGGAGACTACACCCAGCCGATTGACACCGCTAAGATGTTCCCGGCATTCAAGGAAATGAGTGAGAACATCAACCATGTCAGTGATGGCATTGCTGATGCAGTGGAAGAGCAGATGAAGAGCGAGCGGATGAAGACGGAATTGATTACCAACGTATCTCACGACATCAAGACGCCGCTGACATCTATTATCAACTATGTGGATTTAATTAAAAAAGAAAATGTAGATAACACCACCGTACAGGAATATGTGGAAGTGCTGGACCGCCAGTCTGCCCGTCTGAAAAAGCTCATCGAGGATTTGCTTGAGGTTTCAAAGGCATCCACCGGAAATGTGGAAGTGCATATGGAGGCCTGTGATCCTCAGGTTATGATTTCCCAAATTGTGGGAGAGTATCAGGAAAAGATGCAGCAGCAGGGATTGGAACTTGTGGTAGGAGAGCCGGAGGTTGCCACCACCATTATGGCAGATGGCAGACATCTGTGGAGAGTCCTGGATAATGTGATGAGTAACATTTATAAATATGCCCAGGAGAACACCAGAGTTTATGTGGATACCGAGGTGGGACTTCATCAGGTGAAGTTAATCTTCAAAAACATTTCCAAGTATCCGCTCAATATTACCAGCGATGAACTGATGGAACGATTCGTCCGCGGGGACAGCTCCAGAAACACAGAAGGCCACGGTCTTGGTTTATCCATCGCCCAAAGCCTTACACAGCTTATGGGTGGCACCATGGAATTGGAAATCGACGGCGACCTGTTCAAAGTCGTTGTCACCATGAATAGAACTGAAAAATAGCGAGAGCGTGTCTGCTGCTATGGAATATGTAAATTTATTCGGACGGTAAAATCACCATTGACTCTGGTATTATACAAGGGTTTATGATGACAACAGAAAGAAGTACGAAGGGGTACTCAGAGAAATCTGAGTACCCCTTTTTTATTGCAAAGGGGGACTGCTTATGGAAACCGCAAACATTTTTAAACGGATTGGCTACGCTATGCAACCAAAACATAATGACAAGAAAATGGTAAAACTTTGGATTTTTTGGATTTTGTTTTGCCTGGGATTATTCCTGATTCCCCAGAGCGTAACCCAGGGTTCTGTTTTGATTTTACTGCCTCTGGTGGGACTTTTTATCTATGCACTCACCACCCAGGATGTAATGTCCGCTTTGATTCTGGGAACCTTGGCTATGTATATTCAGTGGTATAAGCTTGGCACCATTCCGGCGTTTTTCGCAGACATGGAAAGCAGTCTGTGTGATGAGGAAAACATTGAAATGTATATGAGCTTTTTCCTTTGCGGAGGTATCATCATCGCCATGAAACGGGTGGGAGCCACCGATGCCTTTACCAATCTGATTACCAAAAAGTTTGGGCGAAATGAGAAGCTGATTATGACTTCAGCGGGCTTGTATGCCGGGGCCACATCTGTGGATGATTACGTGTCAGCTTTGACTGCCGGGGCCGCATTTTCACCTTTGTGTGATGCCATTAAAAAACCCCGAGTGGCGATGGCTTATGTGATACGAACGTTAAGTATTAATGTTTCCATGATGCTGCCATTTGGTGCCTGGGGATATTTTGTAATCTATCAGATTGCTGCCGCAAAAAATGTGGGCTCCAGAGCAGAGGCAAAGGGAATCTTTTTACAGACAGTGCCTTTTATGTTTTATTGCATTGTGGCTTGTGTGGTAGCCCTCTTATTTGCCTTGGGTGTGATTCCGAAAATCGGAAAGATGAAGGAAGCCTATCGTCTGATGGATGAGGAGGGCATCCAATACGGAGCAGATGAGGATGCTCTGTTGGAGGAGCAGGAAGAGGGAGGAGATGATCCGAGACATAAATATGTATCTGTCTGGAATCTGTTAATTCCTATTATTACTATTATCATTGCCTTGCTGGCAACGGATTTGAACTGCTTTTTAGCCTTTGGTATTGCCATGATTGTGACAGGTGTTCTCTATATTATGCAGGGACTGTGTACCGTAAAGGAATTTGCAGAATGCATTGTAGATGGCTTTATCGACATGATGGATATGGTTATCATTCTGATGATTGGCTATATTATGCAAAATGTGTTGTATGCCATGGGAATGGAGGAGTTTGTGGAGTCGGTATGCGGATTGATTCCAATGGCCAGCCTCCTGCCGGTTTTGATTTTTGTGTTCTTCGCGGTGGAGGAATATCTTTACAGTTTAAACTACACCTTGTTTCAGATTGCAATTCCGGTGCTTATGGTGGTGTTGCCTAAGGTGGGAGCCAACATTCCTCTGTGCCTGGGTGCTTTGATTTCTGCATCTTTGTTTGGTGCCAATGCCTGTATGGTTTCGGATTTGGGAATTATTTCCGCCAGGTCCTGCCGAGTGGGAATTGTGGAACAGTATAAAACATCTCTGCCCTACTTTATCATCAGTGCAGGAATCTGTGCAGTGATGTATTTGGTTGGAGGATTTGTGTTATAAAAAGTGGAAAACAAAAGAAAGAAGGGTTATTATGTCAGATTTAAAGAAAGAGTTTTTAAAGGATGAGGATACTAAAATAGAAATTTTGTATCTCAGTGAAGAGGATATGATTGACGCCGGCGTTTTAGATGCGGGACGCTGTGTGGATGTGATGGAGGAAACCATAGGACTCTTGGAAGATGGGGATGTGCTGATGGGTGGTCCGAAGCATGATGAACACGGTTGTATGTTGTGGTTCCCAAAGGAATCTGAGATTGCGAATTTCCCGTTAAACGATTCCAGAGATCGAAGATTTATTGCCATGCCTGCCTATGTGGGAGGACGTTTTCACTTAGCCGGAATGAAATGGTATGGTTCCAACGGAAGAAACCGTGAAAAAGGATTGCCTCGTTCCATTTTGATGGCATGCCTCAACGATGTGGAAACCGGATCACCTCTCTGTTATATGTCAGCCAATTTGCTGTCCGCTATGCGAACCGGAGCTATGCCGGGGCTTGCAGCCAAGAAGCTGGCGAATCCGGATGCAAAGGTTTTGACCTTGCTTGGACCCGGCAATATTCAGAGATGTTCTGTTCTTGCCATCCTGTCCAAGATGAAGCAGGTGGAGACTATTAAAATCAAGGGTTCCTCTCCAACCAGTAAATCCACTCTGGCGATGAAGGAATATGTAAAGGAGCATTGCCCACAGATTAAGGAGATTATCTGTTGCGAGACTTTGGAGGAAGCCATCCGTGGAACCGACATTATCTCCGAGGCGGTATCCTGTGGAGAAGGTCAGTGGCCGGAGGTTAAGGCGGAATGGTTAAAACCCGGATGTACCTATATTGTTACCTCTACCTTTAATATGGAGTACAATTCTATCAAGGATTTCAAAAAGGTTGTGGACAACATTGGTATGTACGACAACTATGCGGTGGAAGACCAGATGGGGTACGAGGAGGATGGAAGCAGAGAACACACCGGTGTTATGGGTGAGGATTTCGTGCTTATGGCAGAGGATGGTATTATCGAGAGAGATTCCATTATCCAGTTAGGGGAAATTATTCGGGGAAAGAAACCGGGCAGAGAGTCCCACGATGAAATTATTCTGGTATCCATTGAGGGAATGCCCATAGAGGATGTAACCTGGGGATATGAGTGTTATCACAGTGCATTGGAAAAAGGAATTGGAACGAAATTGAAGTTATGGGACAAACCATATTCCTGTTAAAAAATATTGACTCTAGTATGATACTAGAGTTTATACTATAACAAAAGTCACAAAGAGGTGCTTAGGAAATCCTAAGTGCCTCTTTTTTTCAGGAAATAACCAAATACAAAAAAGGAGGAAATAGAACATGGAACGAATTAAGGAACACCCAATACTCGGAGAGACTCCGGAGGGAAAAACGGTTACTTTTACATACGACGGAAAAGAACTGACAGGAATTGAGGGAGAGCCCATTGCAACAGCCCTTCGTGTGGCAGGGGTGATGACTCACAGATACACAGCAAAAAGACATGAGCCGAGAGGTGTCTTTTGTGCCATTGGCAGATGTACGGATTGCGTAATGGTGGTGGACGGACAGCCCAATGTGAGAACCTGTATTACCCCTTTGAAAGAGGGAATGGTGGTACAGACCCAGTATGGTGCCTCAGCAAAAGAACAGTAGGAAGATGGAAGGGAGAACAAAATGAAAGTAACAAGATACGACTTAATAGTAATTGGTGCCGGCCCTGCCGGACTTTCAGCTGCCATTGAAGCTGCAAAGAAAGGAGTAAAGCCCATTGTCTTTGATGAAAACGCAAAGCCCGGTGGACAGCTCTTTAAACAGATACATAAGTTTTTCGGTTCCAAGGAACACAAGGCAAAAATCAGGGGATTTAAAATCGGCGAGGATTTGTTAAAGGAAGCGGAAGAATACGGTGTAGAGGTTGTATTAAATGCCACAGTTGTGGGATTGTACAGTGAAAAAGAAGTGGTTGTAAAAATCGGTGAAGAGGTGAAGCACTTCAAGGGAGACGCAGTTCTGGTTGCCACAGGCGCTGCAGAAAATATGGTAAACTTCCCGGGCTGGACTCTTCCCGGTGTGATTGGCGCCGGTGCAGCCCAGACCATGATGAATCTTCATCACATCAAACCCGGTGAGAGAGTGTTGATGTTGGGCTCCGGAAATGTAGGTCTGGTAGTGTCCTTCCAGTTGATGCAGTCCGGGTGTGAAGTGGTCGCTTTGGCAGATGCGGCTCCAAGAATTGGCGGCTATGGTGTGCACGCAGCAAAGGTAGCCCGTACGGGAGTTCCTTTTTATCTATCCCATACCATTAAAGAGGTGGAGGGAACAGACAGAGTGACAGGGGTTACCATTGCCCAGGTGGACAGTCATTTTCAGTTTATCCCCGGTACAGAAAAGCATTTTGATGTGGACACCGTGTGTGTAGCTGTGGGACTTTCCCCCATGGCTCAGCTCCTTAAAATGTGTGGCGTGGAGATGGTGGACACCAGAGGCGGATTTATTCCAAAATGCGATGACACCGGAGCTACTTCCATTCCGGGAGTGTATGCAGCCGGAGATGTGGCAGGTATCGAGGAGGCATCCTCTGCCATGATTGAAGGAAGAATGAGCGGAGCTGCCATTGCCACCTATCTGGGCTATATGACAGAAGAGGAAAAGACGGAACGGATTGCAGAGTTGGAAAAGGCTCTTGGTTCTTTGAGAAAGGGTATGTTTGCTCCGGAAAATAGAGGAAAACTCATCGAAAAGACAGATGAGGGCATTGATATTTCCATGAACCTTTTGGAAAAGGGCTATGTGGCAGATGAGGAAATTGCCAGATTCCCTGGGGTTACCAAGAGAAGAAAGGTGCATCCGGTGATGGAGTGTACCCAGAATATTCCTTGTAACCCTTGTCAGGATGCCTGCAAAAAGGGATGTATCACCATTGGGGATAACATCACATCTCTTCCTATTGTGGATCCATCTGTTGATTGCATTAACTGTGGTATGTGCGTGGCATCCTGCTCCGGTCAGGCAATCTTTCTGGTGGAAGAAGAGGTGGAGCCGGGACTGGGAGAAGTCACCATGCCATATGAATTTTTACCTCTGCCAAAAGAGGGAGATAAGGGAATGGGCTTAGGTCGAGATGGACGGGAAATTGTAGAAGTTACCGTGAGTCGTGTTCGCACCTCGCCCGCCTATGACCATACAAATCTGCTTACGGTGAAGGTTCCTATGGAACATTTGGATGCAGTGAGATTTTACAGACCTATCGCATAAGGAGGAAATGAGAATGTTAGATATTCAAGGAAAATTAGAGGAGATTGGACCTTACGTGCCGGCGGCGGATGATGACCTTCTTGTTTGCCGTTGCGAAGAGGTGACCAAGGGAGAAATCAGAAAAGCGGTTCATCAGGGAATCACCACCATAGAGGAGATGCGCAGATACCTTCGTTCCGGTATGGGATTGTGTCAGGGACAGACTTGCGGAAATATGGTGAAGCGCATTATGGCACAGGAGTTAAAGGTATCTCCGGTAGAGATTGTTCCGGCAACTTCAAGAGTGCCTATGAGACCCATTGAAATGGAAATTGCAGCAGAGGATGGAGGGTTAGAATCATGACATATACAAGTGACGTAGTAATCATTGGTGGTGGTATTGTAGGTTGTGCATCTGCATACTATCTGGCAAAAAGAGGCATCACAAATGTGATTGTGTTAGAGGGTTCCGACAGTATCGGACACGGTGGTTCCAGCCGAAACGGTGGCGGTGTCAGACAATCCGGTCGTGATGTGCGGGAGCTTCCCATTGCCATGTACGGAATCAAAAATTTCTGGCCGACTCTTTCTGAGGAGTTAGGGGTAGATACAGAATACACCCAAAAGGGAAATCTTCGTCTGGGAAAAACAGAAGCTCATTTGAAAAAGCTTACCACTCTGGCAAACAATGCAAAGTCTGTGGGCTTGGAAGTGAGTATGATTGACGGCAAGCAGGTGAGAGAAATTAACCCTTACCTGTCGGAGGAGGTTATCGGCGCAAGCTGGTGCCCTACGGATGGACATGCCAATCCTCTCACCACCACCTTGGGATATTATAAGCGTGCTCTGGAGATGGGAGTAAAATTTTTCACTTCAGCAGAAGTGGTAGAACTTCGGAAGATTCAGGGAAAGGTTCGTCAGGTCATCACCAAGGACGGAGCGATTTTTGAAGGGGGAGATATTATTCTGGCAGCAGGCTATGAGAGCCGCTACATTATGAATACCGTGGGATTGGATATCCCTATGACAAAATATCTGGATTCCGCACTGGTGACAGAGGCACAGCCTAAGATGTTTGAACAGATGCTGGGAACTGCAGATGCAGATTTTTACGGACATCAGACAAAACACGGTTCCTTTGTCTTTGGTGCTGACTGCGGATTGGAGGGATATATGGATATGCCTCTCACAAGAACAGAGTCCCACCCTATGACTTTGTCTGCAAGCTGTCGTGCCATTTCAGGCTATATTCCACTTTTGTCCAAGGCAAAAATTGTGAGAACCTGGACCGGATGGATGGAACTGACACCGGATGGAGTTTGTGTTTTGGGACGTCCGGAGGAGACACCGGGATTGATTTTAGCCACAGCCTTTAATGGACACGGCTTTGGTACCGGTCCGGCTGTGGGCTATATGATGAGTCAGATTGTAGCCGGTGAGGCACCGGCGGTGGATATTACACCTCTTCGATATGAGAGATTTATGTCCAATAAATAATTATGCTTTCGGGGCGGATACCAGAAGCTGTACGGTGGTCAGGTATTCTGCCTCGTTGGCAGTTTCATAGTCATCTATGATACACATCTCTATAGGGTTGGACAGGATTTCATATCCGTTATCCTTGGCATACCGGAATAATTTTTTTACCAGAGGTTTGGTTTTTTTTGCACTTCCGTGATAGGAGACGCAGAGATAATCTCCCTCCGGCAGAAAGTCATTATTGGGCAGATTCAAAAAGTCGGAGTGGAAAAATACCGACTTGGTCAACAGATAGTCGGACTCCAGTCTTGAATGCTCCACATCCAGAACATAGCAGTCACAGGCGCCGATGGTATCTACCTTTTGACCGGACTCGTACATGTATTTAATCAGGTAGTAATCAATATAGGAATCGGGAATCCGGTCGGGACTCAGCATAAAAATTTTCCTTTTTGGCAAATGGCGCAGATAAATTTTTTCATCTCCCGGATCCTGCCCTGCTTCCTCCAGGGAATTGAGACGGGATTTGATTTTTTTCTGCTTTTCTTTTAACAGTTTGATGTTGTCGTTGATAATCCGGAGTTCCTCCCCTAACATGGCTTCGGTGTTGGCAACATTTCGATTGTCATTAAAATCCTTAATCTGTTCCGTGGAAAAGTTCAGTCCTAACAGTTCCCGAATCATAGTGAGTTTTCGCAAATCGTCTGTGGTGTACATGCGATAATTGTTCTCCTCATCCCGGATAGGGTTGAGAATTCCCACTTTTTCGTAATAACGTATGGAATCCACCCCGATGTGGTATAGTTTGGATAGCTCACCAATTTTAAAAGTGATGGGGGGATTGTCAGAAGGATATTCGTATTCCATGGCATTTACCTCATTGTATTTATCAGGTGTTTTGCGCACCTGTCTGTTACTTTAAAACTCTTGTATTATACCAGAGAATAAAAAAGGAGGCAAATATGAAAGCATTTGAATATAACATTCCCACCAAGGTGGCCTTTGGCAGAAACCAGATTGAAAAACTTCCCGGGTATGTGGAAGAATACGGCAAGAAAGTACTGCTGGTTTATGGGGGAGGCAGTATCAAAAGAATTGGGATTTACGATAAAGTGGTGGAACTTTTTGAAAAAAACGGAATTACCTTTTTGGAACTTTCCGGGGTGGAACCCAACCCTCAGATTGCCACAGTGCGAAAGGGGGTACAGCTCTGCAAAGAAAATGCGATCCAAGTGATTGTGCCCATCGGTGGGGGAAGTACCATTGATGCGGCAAAGGCTATCGCTGTAGGGGCGTTTTATGAGGGGGATGTATGGGACATCGTAAAAGATAATTCCCTGATTACAGAGGCACTGCCTATTGTGACGGTGCTCACTGTGGCGGCTACCGGTTCGGAGATGGATTCCAGTGCGGTGATTTCCAATGAGCAGACTAGGGATAAAGCAGAGATTAATGATGATATTTTGTATCCCAGGGCATCAATTTTAGACCCGGGTTATACCTTCAGTGTGCCGGCATATCACACGGCAGCAGGGGTCAGTGACATTATGTCCCATGTGTTTGAGTACTATTTTACCGGGGAAGAGGTATTGGATATTGAAACCGGAATGATGGAGTCGGTTCTGCGGACCTGTATCCAGTACGGCCCTATTGCGGTGGCTGAGCCGGACAATGAACAGGCCAGAGCCAATCTGATGTGGGCGGCTTCATGGGCAATCAATGGCTTCATTGCCTGTGGAAATGAAAGCTCCTGGCCGGCCCACGCCATGGAGTATCAATTGACCACCCGTTACGGACTGACCCATGGCCATGGTATGGCAATCATTGAGAATGCCTGGATGCAGCATCGGTGCAATGAAAACACCCTGCCTTTGTTTGTCCGCTACGGTGTGAATGTATTTGGCATCGATGAAAGTCTGCCGGACAAAACCATCGCCCGTATGGCAATTGAAAAGACGAGAGAAGTATATGAAAAGATGGGGCTTTCTATGACGTTACGTTCCATTGGGGCAAAGGATGAAAGTGATATTCCCCAAATGGCAAAAAATGCAGTGGAAGAATTTGGGCTGGATGAGGGGAATATGGCCCTGTCTGTGGAGGATGTGGAGAGCATCTATCGCAGTTGTTTCTAAAAAATGGACATGTTGCACAAATTTAAGAAAATTTTATGTTTATATTGACAAAGAAAAAATACAGTGCTAACATACACCCCATAGAAATTTAAAAAAGTAAACGTCACGCGCGGTCAAAGGAGACAGTAGTTTCTTTTGACCGCGTTTTGTTTTTCAGAAAAGGAGGAAAGAGATATGAAAATAAGAAAAATGATGACAGTGTTGATGGCAACCACCTTGGTTGCAGGGTGTTTCTGGGGATGCGGAAGCAGCAGTAAAAGCGGTGACTCCTCCTCTGACAGCAAAGAATTAAATATCTGTGTGTGGGATGGAACTTTTTCCGAGGATGCCATTTCCAAGTTTGAAAAAGATAACGACTGTACAGTAAATGTTACCTACATCGATAACACCGATACTTTGATTTCAAAGTTGGTAGAAGGCAGCGGCGAATATGACGTATGTGATATTGAGGCTGCCTATGTAAAAACTTTCGTGGACAACGGCCTGCTTCAAAAGATAGATCATTCCGCTATTCCAAATGAAGAATATGTGGACGATTCCCTGATGAAAACCGGAGCTGTGGGAGATGAGAAAATGGAATACACCACCCCGGATCAGAACGCTGGCTATACAGTGATTTTATACAACAAGGAAACCTGTCCAATGGAGATTACCTCCTTTAAGGATTTGACCAATCCGAAATTAAAAGGACAGATTGCTATGGTAAACTCCACCATTTCCCTTTACGGTGCAGCATTAGAGGCGCTGGGCTATAAGGCGGATTCAAAGGATGAGAAAGAGATTAAAGAGGCAAACGATTTGCTCACAGAGATAAAGGGTAACGTAAAAACCTTCGTAGGTGAAAGCGCTGTATCTGCATTGGAAAACGGTGAATGTTCCGTAGCTCTTTGCTGGGATTATGCAACTCTTTGTGCCGACAGTGAAGAAAACTGGGATAAATTTGCAGTGGCTGACATTGATTCCGATTACGAAAAATTCCTGCAGTATTGGGGCATTACTTCCACCAGTGAAAAAACAGAACTGGCAACCAAGTTTATCAATTATATGATTAGCCCTGAGGCAGTGGCAATGCATATGAAAGACTGGGGCGGTGTTCCTATGGTGAAGGAGGAATACATCAAGGACCTGCTTCCGGAAGGATATTACGACAATCCATCCATTGCCAAGTATGAAGAACTGGCAGATAAGAGCTGGATGGTGGCAGTCAGTGATGACCAGATAAGCATTATGGATACCTATTACACCTTGTTAATGGGTCAGTAGAAAAAGAAAGATTCCCCGTGATAAAGAAAATCAAAGAAGAAAAGAGGCAGATAATATGAAGAAAATAGAAGTGGTAACCAGACCGGAGAAGTTAGTTGGATTAAAGGAGGTGTTGGCATCCCATCACTGTCAGGGAATGACCGTATATTCTGTTATGGGATGCGGAACACAAAAGGGATATTTACCGGAGATGAATTTTACCGGAGATGACATTAACCTTTTGCCAAAGATTATGGCTTTCGTTGTAGTGGAAGACGATATGGTAGAGGATATTCTGGTGGATGTGGCAGCAGCTGTGGGAACCGGAAAACAGGGAGATGGAAAAATTTTCGTCACCGATGTGATTGAGGCTGTGCGAATCCGAACCAATCAGCGCGGTTCCGATGCCATTGAATAAGACGAAAGGATGTAATAGGTATGAGTAAACCGATAGTTTCTATAATGAATGTGGAAAAATGGTATGGTGAAAACCATGTGGTAAAAAATATGAACATGAACATTGCGGAGGGAGAGTTCTTGACACTGCTTGGTCCCTCCGGTTGTGGAAAAACCACAACCCTTCGTATGATTTCCGGATTTGAGATGCCCACCAGTGGAGCCATTAAGGTTCAGGGGGAATCGGTAGAAAAAAAGGAGCCATATCAGAGGGACGTAAACACTGTGTTTCAGAATTACGCCCTTTTCCCAAATATGAATGTGTATGACAATGTGGCTTATGGGTTGAAGGTGAAAAAGGTGCCAAAGGATGAGATTCATGAGAGGGTGACAGAAGCCTTAAAGATGGTTCAGCTGGAGGGCTTTGAAAAACGTAGAATCACCCAGATGTCCGGTGGACAAAAGCAGCGTGTTGCCATTGCCAGAGCCATTATCAACCGACCAAAGGTGTTGCTTTTGGATGAGCCTTTAGGAGCCTTGGATTTAAAACTGAGAAAGCAGATGCAGATTGAGTTAAAGCGATTGCAGAAAAAATTGGGAATCACCTTCGTCTATGTCACCCATGACCAGGAAGAGGCTTTGACTATGTCGGATCGCATTGCCATCATCAATCAGGGCCGGATTGAACAGCTGGACACTCCGGTGGAAATTTATGAGCGACCAAAGACCAAGTTTGTGGCAAACTTCATTGGCGAGACCAATCTTTTGGATGCGGTGGTTCTTGGTATGAATGGTAATACCGCTGAGGTGGCAACGGAAAACGGAAAAGCCTTGATAAATGTTGACCCGAAAAAGGGTGTTGTGGTGGGAGATAGCATAGGCATTTCCATTCGACCGGAAAATATGATGTTTGACCGAAAACCGGTGGAAGGCTTTAACATTAAGGCCGTGGTGAAGGAACAGATTTTCGTGGGCAACCTGATTAAGATGATTCTGAATCTGAACGATGGAACAGAAATCAAAATCAACCGGTTTGATGAGGCAGATTTGGCAGCTCCCGGTGAAGTGGTGTATCTGTATTGGGAGCAGAAAAAAGGCGTGGTAATTAAGGAGACGAAGATGGTAGACACCGATTCTACCCGTGATATCCAGGGAGGTGACCCTGATGCAGAAGAGTAATGAAAAGAAAGAATTTCACAGAAGTAAAAAGACAAAAAAGGAGATGCTGACCCAGGTGTTGATGCGGGCGCCTATGTGTGTCTGGGCATTGCTTTTTATCCTGGCTCCCATGGTACTTCTGGCATTTATGAGTTTTATGACAAAGGGACCGTTAGGAATTATTCAGTATAAGTTCACCACGGAAAATTATAAGGATATGGCAGATGCTGTGTATGCCACCGTGATTAAGCAGTCCTTAGTGGTGGCAGGATGGACTACTTTATTGACGGTTCTGTTGGGATATCCTTTGGCGAACTTTATCGCAAAGGTAAAATCAAAAACATCCACCATACTGACGGTGCTTTTGATGCTGCCCTTGTGGGTCAGCGGTCTGGTGGTACTTTACAGTTTTGTTATTCTTTTAAACAATTCAGGTATCATCAACACAGTTTTGTTGAACCTGGGCATTATCGGAAAACCGTTGCAGATGCTGTATAACAACTTTGCAGTGGTGGCAGGTATGCTTTATATGTTTTTGCCTTTTGCAGTGCTTCCCATGTATTCCTCCATTGAAAAGCTGGACGGAGGTTTAATCGAGGCATCTAAGGATTTGGGAGCAGGACCGGTAAAGACCTTTATGAAGGTGACTTTGCCTTTGACATCCCCCGGAATATTTGCTGCGGTGATTCTGACCTTCATCCCCTGTATCGGCTATTATATGGTAACGGATATGTTGGGAGGCGGAACCAATATGATGATTGGTAATCTGATTTACCGTCAGTTTACCATCTCAAGGAACTGGCCATTCGGAGCAGCACTTTCCATGGTATTGGCACTTATTATTTTACTTATGGTATTTATCTACACCAAACTGGGTGGAGATTTGGATGATTTAGGAGCATAGCGTATGAAAAAGAAAAAGATTTTAAAGGGAATACATACTCTCTATGTGGTGCTGCTGTTTGTATTTTTCTATGCACCGGTTGCCGTGATGGTATTCTTTTCTTTTAACACCAGCAAGGCAAATGTGGTATGGCAGGGAATTACAACCAAGTGGTATGTAAAACTTATGGGCGACGGAGAACTCTGGGCTATCTTTGGAACCACCCTTCTGGTGGCAACTATTACTACAGTTCTTTCCACCGTAATCGGAACAATGGGAGCTATCGGGTACAAAAACAGCAAGAGCAAGTTTGCAAAGCTGATTACCAATTCCATCTATTTTCCAATTGTAATACCGGAGATTGTGTTGGCAGTGTCTTTGTTTATGGTGTTTAATCAGACGGGAATTTCCATGGGACTTCCGGTGATCTGTATCGGTAATACCACCATTTGTCTGCCCTATGTGTATATTACGGTAAAGTCCAGACTGGTGGGAATGGACCCATCCATTGAGGAGGCTTCCCTGGATTTGGGAGCGGATCGGCTTTACACTCTGTTTCACATTACCATTCCTCAGATTATACCCGGTATCACTGCAGGAGCATTTATGGCATTTTCTCTCTCCTTGGATGAGTTGATTGTTACCTCATTTTTGGCAGATGCAGGAACCACAACTTTGCCAATGAAGGTTTACTCTATGATGAAAAAGGGAATCTCCCCGGAGATTAATGCCCTGACTACTATTATCTTTGGAGTCAGCGTCAGTGCATTACTTCTTTATCTGTTGGTGGACGGAATCCGTTCCTACAGAGTGGTAAGACATAAGGTGAGAGTAAGGGATTTATAAGTTGTTGAAAGCAAATTCAACTTATGGATAAATAGGAAAATAAAAGAAGATGAGGATAATAATATGAAAGACACAGAGATTCGTTTTTTATACCTGAATGAAAAAGATATGATAAAAGCCGGGGTCTTGGATGCAGGACGCTGTGTGGACACCATGGAGGATGTGATGAGCCTTCTCAGTCAGGGAGATTGCCTTATGGGAGGCAGGGAACACAACGACCACGGTATTCAGTTGATTTTCCCAAAGAAATCCGACATTGAGGGATTCCCGTTGGAGGATTCCAGGGATCGGCGATTTATGGCGATGCCGGCATATCTGGGGGGAAGGTTTCATATGGCAGGACAGAAGTGGTATGGTTCTAACGGAAGAAATGCGGCTCTTGGATTGCCCCGTTCCATTTTGATGGTGACCTTAAATGACATCGAGACCGGTCAGCCCATCGCGTATATGTCAGCCAATCTGTTGAGCTCCATGAGAACCGGAGCAATGCCGGGACTTACAGCAAAATACTTGGCAAAAAAGGACGCAAAGGTGATTTCTATTTTGGGACCGGGTGCTATCAACAAGACATCTCTGGCCTGTATTTTATCTAAGGTTACTACCATCGATACGGTGAAAATCAAGGGAAGTTCTGCCACCTCAAAAACGGCACTGGAATTCAAGGAGTATGTGGAGAGAAAATTTCCTCAGATTACTACCATTGAATTGTGCGATGATCTGGAATCAGCAGTTCGGGATGCGGATATTATCAGTGAAGGAGTGTCTGTGATGAATCGTCAGTGGCCGGTGGTGGATGTGAACTGGATAAAGCCGGGCTGTCTGATTATCTCCTCAGGAACTATGGATTTTAACGACCACGATTTTATTGTAAAGCACATGGGAAAAGTGGTGGATAACATCAAGATGTATGAGGAGTATATCAATTTATACGAGGAATACTATCCGGACGGAACCAGAAAATCATCGGGAACACCGGGGATGTATTTTGTGAATGAAATTTTTGACGGTAAGATTCGCCGGGAAGAGGTACAGCACTTAGGAGATATTGTAAGAGGCATTGCGCCGGGCAGAACCTCAGAGGACGAAATTATTCTGGTGAGCCTGGGCGGTATGCCAATCCTTGATGTAGGTTGGGGATACGACTGCTATAAAAAAGCCAGGGAACTTGGGATCGGAACAGAACTGGAACTCTGGGACGAGCCATATCGGTACTAAGATACGTTAGGATTTCACGAACCTTCGGCAGGGACAACCGGGGGCTTTCATGACAGGGGGCTGGCGGCCTCTCCCATAGAAAAAAAGTCGCTTCCTTTCGTGTGTCTCTAGAAAAGGAGATTTGTTTTCAACGATAAAAACTGTTTTTGCAAAGTTCGACAACCGCAGGATGATGTTCGTCTGCTGACAGATATGATTGCAGAGCAAATTAGAGATTCTTGGAACTTGGAATTATCTGGCAACGAGGGTACAGGGATGTACCCGAGAGGCATAACCGCACCAGGACGGTGCGTTTATGCCGGTACCGGGAAGTGGTTTTATCTATAACTCCAAGTTCCTAGAATCTCTTATGTAGCGGGTGCCTAAATATCTGTCAGCAGACGGACACATCCTTGGCGGTCAGTCGAAGCTGTGCAAAGAACAGTTTATGGAAAACAAATCTCCTTTTAAGAGACACATCGAAGTCGCTCGAACTTTTTCTATGGGAGAGGCCGCCAGCCCCCTGTTATGAAAGCCCCCGGTTGTCCCTACCGAAGGTTCGTGAAATCCTATGAAGAAGTTTTCGCAGGAGGTGAGTTAGGATGGCAGGAATGGATGGAAAGATAGAGAGAGGGCTGACGTTAAAGTATTGTTCCCTTCAGGGGACGTATTGGCTGTTGGCGGCAGCGGGAATGGCGTTTATCACCCCCATATTGCAGGATAAAGGGTTTGGTGCAGTGCAGATTGGATGGCTGTCGGCGGTAAAGTTTCTGTCGGTGATTGTATTTCAGTCTGTTTTGGCGGTGTATTGTGACAGACATCCGGGCAGAAATCGCCTGAAGGCAGTTATGGGTGTGATGGCTTTGGTGAGTATATTTGCAGCTTACAGTCTGTATATGGTGGATAATTCCTTTGTCAAGGCAGTGTTTATTTTCATTGCTTATGGGGCGACGGTAAATTGTCTCTCTGCCATTGTGGATTCTCTGTCTCTGCAGTATATGAACCACGGAAGACAGTTTTTTTATGGTGCATCCAGGGCCACCGGTTCTCTCTGTTGGGCATTTGCCTGTGTAGGGCTGGGGATATTTGCAGACCATTATGGAAATAATGCTATTTTGCTGTTGCAGATGGCAGTGACGGTGATTTTTATGATGGTGGTGATTCTCATGGATCCGGTGAATTACACAGAGGAGGAGTTGCAAGCGGCTGGACAGGTACAGCCTACCGCACAAGTACATTCTGCCGGGTATATTTTGATACATTATCCTAAATATACCTTGTACTTACTGGTTTGCGTTTTCCTTTCTATGGGTTATACCTTAAATACCACATTTCTGGTTAATCGTTTTACTGAACTGGGGGGAACCACAGGCGCCTACGGAATGGGAGAATTTGTGTTGGCATTGTCTGAGATTCCGGCGGCATTGTTTATTGGTAAGCTGATGAAACGTTTTTCACTGGAGCAGCTGGCCTTTTTCAGCGGTGTCTTTTGTACTCTCAGAGCTGCGGCGGTTACTTTTGCCCCTACAGTGGTAACGATCATTTTAGGACAGGCGTTAGAAATTGGTGGATTGTCCATCTATTATGTGGCTTCTGTGTATATTGTAAAAAAGTTTTTGCCGGAGGGAGATGTGGTAAAAGGGGTATCCTTTATCAACACGGCTATGATGGGAGTTGGACAGTCTGTGGCAGCCTTTTTCAGTGGAATTTTATTAGAAAATTTTGGACTTCGCGGTTTGATGGATATCAGTATGGTCATCAGTGCAATTTCTGTTTTCTTTGGCATTGCTATGATGAAGCATTGTTAATATAAAAGTTGGAAAATGTTTACAATTATACAATATTATACTAATATTACACATATACTGTATCAATGTGATGCGGTAGAGAAACAAATACATTCCGGATTAACAAGGAGAAAAACTTTTCCTGGGACTCCAAGATGGAGAGGAACTTGAGTTTGCGGAAGAATACCTAAGGGAAGAAAAAGAATGAATGGCATTGTATTATATGTAGATCTATTAGGTTTAGAGGCGGTAGCAGATCGATACAATCAGATAGATATGCAGATGAAAGCATTGCTATCCTCTTATGAAAGTAGTATAAGTTACTTAAAAGAGAGTGAGTATCGAGGGGAGATACCACCGAATATTCTTAGAGTACATAATGCCGAGATGCAGGAAATAGAAGAAAGGATTCGTTCCCTGCAATCGTGCCTAAGATCTGTACTTGATATTTACAGAGCCTATGAAAAGGACTTTCATACAAGAGAAATGGGAAATCTGTATGAGACAACACCCATCTATAAAACCAATGGATTTAAAATAGGGGTAGGAGTGGCAGTAGCCGCAGGCTGTGCGGTATTGGCAGTGGTAGCATTTCCGGGAGTGGCAGTCGTAACTGGTGCTGCAGTAGGTTCAGCTATAGGAGCAGTATCCGGTGGATTTATTGGAGGAATCACCGCAGAGACAGAGGGAGGAAGCTTCATAGATGGATTTGCGGAGGGAATGCTTGTAGGTGCCATTGGAGGAGCCTTTAGCGGAGCGGTAGGAGAGGCAACGGCTACAGCAGGAATTGTGGTATCTATGGTAGCCAATGGAGTAACGGATTCAGCAATCTATGCAGGAGAGACAGCTTACCGGGGAGGAGAAATAAAGGCACAGGGATTGGCAGTATCCTTCCTTACAGGAGCGGTACTGTCAGGAGTCACAAGGATAAGTGTAGGCAAGTATGGGAAGAGTCAGAGGATAGAGAGTGGTAAATATTCTGCATTTGGAGAAATGCCAGAGGCTGATGGTGTGAGGTATAGGGATTGGAATTATGAAAAGATACATGAAATTTCTATACATAATGCCAATGCGGATAGTATGACACTAGGTAAATATTTTAATGGAACGATTGAATCAGGATCATATGTTGCAAGAGCTGAATTAACTGGTGATACATATTTTAGTTTGGGCACTCAGTGGAATGATATAACCAATGCATATGGATTATCAGATATGGAAATGTTTAATTTGTTTAACACTAGAGCTTTAGATGATGCAGTTAGGCAAGGAAAATCTATAAGATTTTCGCAAAATCCGTTGGAATGGAAAGGAACGGCACTTGGTGATGAATGGTCGTATTTGCAGTCAAAGCATAGTTATACTAGACTAAAAAAGATAGGAGATTATTGGTATGCAAAGTAAAAATGTAGATGAGATGTCAGACTATATAATTGATGAGATGAGTGGTTATTTTCATAATAAAGTAAAAGATTTTGTTGTTAATAATTTGTTTGATGATGAAAGTCACAGGTCTTTTTCGATTGAGTTTAATGCGTATGATTATTTCCCTGTGATATTTAATTATGATATGGGGAGAATGGGGTATAATATTTGTTTTGGTAATAGAATGATAGAATTAGAAAGTTCGCAAAAATGGTGGGATGAGGCAGATTTTAATATTCTATTTGCAGAATTGCAAAAAGAGTTAGAATTGCGTATTCCAGATAAGTATTTACAAGCAAACGGCTGGTTATAATTTAAATTATGTTTCCACTTAAGGATGTCATTTTCTTAAAAACTGCCTACGGTCTTTAAATTAATCGGAATGGCTCTCACCGAACTTAAAAGAGAGTGAGTATCGAGGAGAGATACCGCCGAATATTCTTAGAGTACATAATGCCGAGATGCAGGAGATAGAGGAAAGGATTCGTTCCCTGCAATCATGTCTAAGAACCGTACTTGATATCTACAGAGCCTATGAAAAAGACTTTCATACAAGAGAAATGGGAAATCTGTATGAGACCACACCCATCTATAAAACCAATGGATTTAAAATAGGGGTAGGAGTGGCAGTAGTCGCAGGCTGTGCGGTATTGGCAGTGGTAGCATTTCCGGGAGTGGCAGTCGTAACTGGTGCTGCAGTAGGTTCAGCTATAGGAGCAGTGTCTGGTGGGCTTATCGGAGGAATCACCGCAGAGACAAAGGGAGGCAACTTCATCGATGGATTCGCGGAAGGAATGCTTGTAGGTGCCATTGTAGGAGCCTTTAGCGGAGCGGTAGGAGAAGCAACTGTCACAGCCGGAATAGTGGTATCTATGGTAGCCAATGGAGTAACGGATTCAGCAATCTATGCAGGAGAGACAGCTTACCGGGGAGGAGAAATAAAGGCACAGGGATTGGCAGTGTCCTTTCTTACAGGAGCGGTGCTGTCAGGAGTCACAAGGATAAGCGTAGGTAAGTATGGCAAGAGTCAGAGGATAGAGAGTGGTAGTAATGCAATTGATTATGTTAAATTAAGTGATGAACTTGGAAATAAAATAGAAATTGATGGATACAAAATAATAGATATTGAAGATGCGGCAACTGCTAATGCTGATTGGGCAGATATGGGGTATGATTTGCCACCGGTAGCTACTGGAACAAAAGCATATAATGTTGAAGCTGGAAATTATCAATATGCGAGGGTATTCAAAGAGGGGGTAAACAAACCTAAGAGTCCGTTTATTCTCCGTGCGGATGATATTGAAGGACTAAGTGCATCTGAGATTGCTGAAAAATATGCATTACCACAAGTACCTGATAAGATAGTATATCCCAAAATTCCAAGTGAAACACCATTAGAGGTTAGTATTGTTGAACCGCAAGAATCGTGGGGGACATTAGGTGGAGATGCACAATATGCGATAAAAGATGTTCTACTAGATGATGATTGGTTTACAGACATACATGATTTAAAGTAGAAAGGGTATAAAAAAATAATGAGACAATTTGACAATAAGTCAATAGAGGTAAATGGTAAATTAATTCGATTTGATATCAATATTAGTCAAGTAGTGGAATATAAAGATTTTTTTGTTGTTTTAATAAGAGAAAGGAAAGAAATACCTAATAATGTAATGGCATATAATTATCTGGGGGAGGAAATATGGAAGATAAATGATATAGTTCATGCAAAAATGCCAAGAGGATATGACCAAATAGAAAAAAAATCCAATAATATTTTAGCTGCACATTATGAACTTGGTATTATTTTTGAAATAGATGTAAATAAAAGAGAAGTAGTTCAAAAAACTTATTTAAGATAGTTTAAGTGGAGATAGTTTTATTGATTTCTACGAGGATGATAATAAAACATCAAAGAATACGTTCCCTACAATCGTGCCTAAGATCTGTACTTGATATTTACAGAGCCTATGAAAAGGACTTTCATACAAGATAAATGGGAAATCTGTATGAGACAACACCTATCTATAAAACCAATGGATTTAAAATAGGATTAGGAGTGGCAATCGTAACCGGTGCGGCAGTAGGTTCATCTATAGGAGTAGTATCCGGTGGACTTATTGGAGGAATCACCGCAGAGACAAAGGGAGGAAACTTCATTGACGGATTTGCGGAAGGAATGCTTGTAGGTGCCAATGGAGTAACGGATTCAGCAATCTATGCAGGAGAGACAGCTTACCAGGGAGGGGAAATAAAACCACAGGGATTGGCAGTATCCTTCCTTACAGGAGCGGTGCTGTCAGGAGTCACAAGGATAAGTGTAGGTAAGTATGGGAAGAGTCGGAGGATAGAGAGTGGTATAGATACAAGTTGGTATAAACCAGATGGTTCAATCAATTATCCGCCAAATAATGGTGCTGTGCCAGGAACAGAAATTAATATGACTTTAAAACCAGGAGGTACACTGGGAAGGTATGGAAATATTGGAGAAAAGAGTAATTTTGTCACACAAACAGGAGCAGATGCCTGTAAATTAGCGTTGCCACCGAATACCAATCCTACTATTTATCAAGAATATGAAGTAATAAAAGAGATACCAGGAACGATACAAGCAGAGATTGCACCGTGGGGTGGTTCGGCAGGCGGGGGGGTACAATATGAACTTCCAAAGCCAATATTACAATTGATTAAAGAGGGATATATTGTACCAAAGTAAGGGAGAAATGTAAGATGTTATCGACAGAAGAATTAAAAAAATATGTATATAATGAACTTCAAACGCGGTTAGGAGAGGTTTCTTGTGGAAATTTGTTCTTTGCTGAAGGAACAGATAATAGTGTAGAAGGAACATATATATTTAATAAGAACAATGAATACCATATTCTTTTTACTGAAAAAGGGAAAATAAGAAGTGATATTGTTACAGATGAAAAGAGAGAAGTTTTATGGAATGCA
>JALELK010000036.1 GCA_022768745.1 Lachnospiraceae bacterium | reverse complement strand
GTAATTGTTCTCAGCATTTGCGATTGCTGACTTTAATAACTTCTCTATAATGCTTGAAGCGTATCTTGGATTATAAGTTACGATAGCAAGAGCTGTCTGAACATCCTTACCGCGAATAGCGTCTAATACGAAGCAAGCTTTTTGAACTGACATTCTAGCATAAGACAACTTAGCTGAAGGTCTAGTATCTTTTTGACTGTTTCTCTCACGTTTAATCTGGGATCTATGTCCTTTTGCCATGATATGAAACCTCCTTCCCAAAAATTAATTAGCGTACTCTTGATTTCTTTTCATTCTTGTCATGACCTCTGTAAGTTCTTGTAGCAACGAACTCACCGAGCTTGTGTCCTACCATGTCTTCTGTAACATATACAGGCACATGCTTTCTTCCGTCATGAACAGCGATTGTATGTCCTACCATCTGTGGAAAGATTGTGGAACGACGAGACCAAGTCTTGATGACAGACTTGTCGCCTGATGCGTTCATAGCATCAATTTTCTTCAATAAGCTTTCATCTGCAAATGGTCCTTTTTTTAATGAACGAGCCATAATGATCCTCCTTATTTGATTGCCTTACCGTCTCTTCTTCTTACGATAAGCTTGTTAGACTGTTTGTGTTTCTTTCTGGTCTTCAAACCAAGTGCAGGCTTGCCCCAAGGTGTACATGGACCCGGACGTCCAATAGGAGCCTTACCTTCACCACCACCATGTGGATGGTCATTAGGGTTCATAACAGAACCGCGAACTGTTGGGCGGATACCCATGTGGCGCTTACGTCCAGCTTTACCAATCTTAACAAGGTTATGGTCACCATTGCCGATAACACCGATAGATGCTCTACAGGTCAAAGGAATCATTCTCATTTCGCCTGAAGGAAGTCTAAGAGTTGCATACTTGCCTTCCTTAGCCATTAACTGAGCGCTGTTTCCGGCAGAACGAACCAACTGACCACCCTTACCAGGATACATCTCAACGTTGTGTACCAATGTACCAACAGGGATGTTTGCAAGTGGTAAGCAGTTACCAACGCGAACTTCTGCGTCAGCACCGTTCATAACTGTCATTCCGTCTGTCAATCCTTCCGGTGCAAGGATGTATGCCTTTTCACCATCTGCGTAGCAAATCAAAGCAATGTTTGCTGTTCTGTTTGGATCGTACTCGATTCCGATTACTGTTGCAGGAATACCGTCTTTCTTTCTCTTGAAATCGATAATTCTGTATTTTCTTCTGTTTCCACCACCCTGGTGTCTAACTGTGATTTTACCCTGATTATTACGACCAGCGTGCTTCTTCAAAGAAGTTGTAAGTGACTTCTCAGGAGTTGTCTTTGTGATCTCGGAGAAATCAGAGCCAGTCATATTTCTTCTGGAAGGTGTATATGGGTTATAAGTCTTAATTCCCATTTTTGTTCTCCTTTCGTCTTGTTTTACTTATCGCGTCTTGTCTGACGCATCACCTAATTCAAACCGCTCTTACAGTCCAGCAAAAATCTCGATATCCTTGCTGTCAGCTGTCAACTGAACGATTGCTTTCTTTGTCTTAGCAGTCTTTCCAACGCTTCTTCCGCGTCTCTTTTCCTTGCCTTCGTTGTTCATTGTGTTAACAGAGGCAACCTTTGTTCCTTCGAACATTTTCTCAACTGCTTCTTTAATCATAGTCTTGTTTGCATCCGGATGAACAAGAAATGTGTACTTCTTCTCAGCCATAGCATTCATACTCTTCTCTGTGATTACAGGTTTGAGGATTACATCATAATATTGTACGTTAGCCATTATGCATACACCTCCTGAATTGTATTAACTGCATCCTTTGTTACAACAACTGTGTTGTACTTCAAGATGTCATAAACGTTGATTGTGTTTGTTGAAGCAGTCTTAACAGTTGGGATGTTCTTTGCAGACATAACAACATTCTGATCATTGTCATTGATTACAACCAATGCCTTTTCTACGTTAAGGTTGCTCATAACCTTTGCAAAGTCTTTTGTCTTGATGCCGTCGAACTTCAACTCATCAACAACTACCAACTTGTTCTCTGCTACTCTTGAAGATAATGCAGACTTGAGAGCTGCTCTCTTCTCCTTCTTGTTTAATTTGAAGGAATAATCTCTTGGTGTAGGTGCGAAAACAACACCACCACCTGTCCACTGTGGAGATCTTGTAGAACCCTGTCTTGCATGACCTGTTCCCTTCTGTCTCCATGGTTTTCTACCACCACCGCGAACTTCAGAACGTGTCTTAGCCTTCTGAGTTCCCTGACGGTTATTTGCAAGCTGCTGGACAACTGCCATGTGAACCAAATGCTCGTTAACTTCTACACCGAAAACAGCATCGTTAAGTTCCATTGTCTCAACTTCTTTGCCTTCCATATTGTATACGGATACTTTAGCCATCGTAAAGCTCCTCCTTTCCTTCTAACGAATTATTTGCTTGCCTTAACAGATTCTTTAATAGTTACTAAAGACTTCTTAGGTCCAGGAACCGCGCCCTTAACCAAAAGCAAGTTATTTTCTGCATCCACTCTGACTACTTCAAGGTTCTGGATTGTAACCTTTACGCTACCCATATGTCCAGGCATTCCCTTGCCCTTGAATACGCGGCTAGGTGAAGAACAAGCACCGTTGGAACCCTGATGACGATGGAACTTAGAACCATGAGCCATAGGTCCTCTGTGCTGACCAAATCTCTTGATTGCACCCTGGAATCCTTTACCCTTTGAAATAGCTGTGGCATCAATCTTGTCACCCTCTTCAAAGATATCTGCTTTGATTTCGTCTGCAAGATTGTAATCTGCACAATTTTCAAACTTAAATTCTCTTACGAATCTCTTTCCAGAAACACCAGCCTTATCGAAGTGGCCTTTCTCAGGCTTGTTAACGCCATGTCTGTTTCTGATTTCTTTCTTACCGTTGGCATCTTTGTTAACAACCTTTTCTTTCTTGTCAACAAAACCAACCTGAACTGCTTCGTAACCGTCGTTCTCTACAGTCTTAATCTGTGTTACCACACAAGGACCAGCCTGCAAAACAGTTACAGGAGTCAAAACTCCGTCAGCATTGAAGATTTGAGTCATTCCGACTTTTGTTGCTAAAATAGCTTTCTTCATTCTTTCTTACCTCCTGTCAATCTACAGCGGATCGCTTCATGCCCAAATGCTTGGGGGTAGCGGAACCGATCATCCTAGAACAGGCAATATAAGTGGAACATATAATGTTGCTTCTATATAAACCTATCGAGGATATTCATGTTTGCGCACATATGTGCTTTCTCATAAGGAAGTTCTGTTCGTTAATCTCGAGTTTCGTTTACGCTCACTCTCGTCAATCTTCCAGAACGGCTTCGCACTAAACTCGCCCTTCGCCAAGGCTCGTGCTCGCTAAGTTGCTTTCAGCCTACTTCTCTTTCATCTTGATATCGATGTAAACACCAGCTGGCATTTCCAATCTCTGCAATGCATCAACTGTCTTCTGGGTTGGTGTCACAATATCGATGAGTCTCTTATGAGTTCTCTGCTCGAACTGTTCTCTGGAATCTTTGTACTTGTGAACCGCTCTTAAGATAGTAACAACTTCCTTCTTAGTTGGAAGTGGTACCGGTCCACTCACCTGTGATCCGTTTTTCTTAACAGTCTCGATGATTTTCTTGGCAGATGCATCAACTAATTCGTGATCATAAGCCTTGAGTGTGATTCTCATAACCTGAGTTGCCATAAAAAAAGTCGCCTCCTTCGCACTTATTAAATAGTACGACAAGCGGTGACTGTACACATCTCCGTGTGTGTCCTAAAGATTAACACACGTGTTTCCACTCTTTGGTGGACTATATTTTGTACAGTGACTTGTCGCCAGTTTCCTAACTTGACATTCGCTCCACGGAAAACCTACCAGATTACTATGGTGATAATCGGCAGCAACCTCACGCTTCAACGCTATCAATGTCACAGCAACATCTAATATACACGATAAAATCAAGGGTTGCAAGGGTTTTTGAATAAATATTGTTTTTTTTTAGGTACAATATTCTCCTGTGATTACGTACTAAATTTTATAACTTTATTTGTGTATTTTTCCCAGCAAAGAAAAAGGAGAAAGACTCTCATCCCTCTCCTTTAATATTTCTACTATATAATAAGCACTAAATCCGGAACTTATTCATATTGCTGTCCATAACCGCCGCAATATCCTTCAAACGGTTAGCGCTCTCTGTAATACTGTGAAGCACTTCATTAATCTCAACCACGCTGGCTGATGTCTCCTGGGTGCTGGCTGCATTCTGTTCTGCAATAGCGGTTAAAGACTGAACTGTGCCGATAATTTCATTTCGTGCTTCATTCAAGCTACCGGTAACAGATGCAATCTGTCCCATACCATTAATGGATTCGCCGATACCATCCTTTACCTGAGCAAAGACCTCGGCGGTCTTAGCGAGATTTTCACTCTGCTTCTGCATAATCACCTGAACGTCATCCATAGTGCGAACTGCACTCTCGGAATCATTCACCAGTTGCTTAATAATTTCATCGATGCGCTTTGCAGATTCATTGGACTGCTCAGCCAGTTTTTGAATCTGGGTGGCAACAACTGCAAATCCTCGTCCTGCCTCTCCGGCACGAGCTGCTTCAATGGTAGCGTTCAATGACAACAGATTCGTCTCATCTGCAATGGATGAAATCAATGTGGTAGCCTCGCTAATCTTCTTTGCAGAGGCATTTGTGGTATTGGTCTGCTCATAAATGATACCAATGGATTCAATCGCCTGTTTGTTGATTCGATCCAGCTCTCTCATAGCCTGTGAAGCGATTTCATTGGACTGTCTCATCATCTCTGCAGTGGTATTCAATGTGGTTACCTGAGCATTTGTGTCCTCAATCATATTGCCCATGGCAACAACACCTTCGTTGGCACGCATAGTCTCGGACGCCTGATTGTTGGCACCGGTGGCAATCTCATTTACTGCAGTCTCCACACCGCCGACATTTTCAGCAGTATGCTCTACGTTTTCATTCAAATTATCGGAAGCCCCAAAAAGCTGGGCACTCTGCTCCTGTATCTGAGACACAATATCCACCAGGGCGATTCTCATTTCTCGTATAGCTCTGGCAATCTGCCCTGACTCATCCTTGTTCTTTGCCAAAACAGTCAATCGCTCATTCTTTCGCAAATCCAAAGATGCAATGGTCTCAATCTCGTCCACAATTTCCAAAAGAGGCTTGGAAGTCTTTGAGGATACCAAAAAGGCGGTAACCATTCCAATCAGCACTAAAATAACACCTGCAACGACGCCTCGGTTAATCACACTGTTGATAGATGACATAAAGTCACTTTCCTCTACACATACAACCAAGACAAAACGATTGCTCATGCTGTAGTAATAGGCAGCGTACTTTTCTACTCCCTGCTCCTTGTAAGAAGCAATGGAGGGCTGAGGCTCAATATTATCCTCAATCTGTGCCAGTAACTTTTTCATCATGTCGTTGTTACACTTCTGTCCGATGTTCATCTCTACCGGGTCGTAAATCACATTTCCTGTAAACGCATCCACCACATAACAATAACTGGTATCACACCCTTTAATGTAGGCTTTTTCCACGTGGCTAGCCATCTCTTCCACACGAAGCGTCTCTCCGGATGCCTTTTTGGTGTTCATCGCACCTTCCAAATCTGAACCATAGGCAATGGCCAAGTCCAAAAGATTGTTGTTTGTCCTCTCCACCATACTGCTCTTTACTGTAGGCAGAATGACCGCGCACATAATCAGAACCGTAAGCAAAATAGATCCCGTGGTGAGCATAAACATCCTTCCTCGCACAGAGTGAATGTTCACCTTTGCTTTCTTGGTTCGGCTCGTTTTCTTTGCACTCATATTTCCTTCTCCTTCGTCCAAACTCCCCTTTGTCCGTTCCCCAAACTCATTACTTATAAGATACTCTTTTATCCCTTGTCAGTCAAGGCGAGAAGTCACTTTTCCAATGGGGATTTTTTATTTGTGTGGAAAAAAAGAGTTTCTTCCTATATAATGGTTTTCAGATATAAAAAAACAAAATTTCAGAGTATAAAAATCATAAGAGGTAAATGTTATGTGGACAGCAGACAACTGGAAAGAATATGAAGTGATAGATTGTTCCTGTGGAGAAAAATTGGAGCATTGGGGAAAATACACCCTGCTTCGACCGGACCCTCAGGTTATCTGGGATACTCCCAAAAAACATGTAGAGTGGAAACGTTTAAACGGGCATTATCACCGCAGTAAGAAAGGTGGCGGAGAATGGGAATTCTTTGACTTGCCGGAACAGTGGAGCATTCACTATCAATTGCCTTCCACCGGTGATGATTCCCTTTACGTCAATCACACCGGGACCTTAACTTTCAACTTAAAACCTTTTAGTTTCAAACACACCGGTCTGTTTCCGGAACAGGCGGTAAACTGGGATTGGTTTTCAGGTCTTATATATAATAGGAAGAAAGAGCATCCAAACAGGCAGATTAAAGTGTTGAATCTCTTTGCCTACACCGGCGGAGCCACCATTGCAGCCGCTGCAGCCGGAGCTCATATCACCCATGTGGACGCCTCAAAAGGAATGGTGGGATGGGCAAAAGAAAACGCTATCTCCTCCGGTTTGGGGGATGCGCCCATTCGCTGGATTGTGGATGATTGTAAAAAATTTGTAGAGCGGGAAATTCGTCGTGGAAACCACTATGATGCAATTATTATGGATCCTCCTTCTTACGGAAGAGGTCCGAAAGGGGAAATCTGGAAAATAGAAGAAGCGATTTTCCCACTGATTCAGCTGTGCGAACAGCTCTTAGTAGATGAACCGCTGTTTTTCCTGGTGAACTCCTACACCACAGGACTTCAGCCTGCGGTGTTGAATTATATGATTTCCACCGCATTGAAGAAATACGATGGCACTGTTTCTGCAGAAGAAATCGGTCTGCCGGTAAAATGTAACGGATTGGTTCTCCCCTGCGGAGCCAGCGGACGATGGAGCAGATAAGATGTTTTATAACATCTTTCTCTTCTTCAAAATCCAAAGTACGGCTGCACATATTACAGCTGTAATCAAACAAATGATTCCAAATCCATAAGGTGTATCAGAGAACGGCATCCACTCTGCCCCTACATTCATCCCCCACAAACCGGAGATAATGGTAGGGATTGACATAACGATGGTAATCGCCGCCAGATACTTCATCACATTGTTCAGGCGGTTGTTAATCACCGTGGACATCAGTTCTCTGGTACCATTGATGATATCTCGATAAATCTGGGTCATCTCGATAGCCTGTTTATTTTCTATCATCACATCTTCTAACAGTTCCTGATCCTCCGAATACTGACGGAGTCTACCGTATCTGGTAAGTCTGTCCAAAACCACACCATTCGCCCGAAGGGATGTGGCAAAGTAAACCAGATTGGATTCTAATTCGTGCAAATCAATCAAGTCTACATCCTCTGTATTTTGATCAATCCTCTCCTCAATCTCTGTCCTCTTTCGGTCAATACTTCTCAGCAGGCTCTGATAAACCATGCATGCGTTATACAAAATCTGGTAGGTAAAACGCATCTGCTTTTTTGTGGAGAAATCACGTATACGCTGCTCCTCAAAGGAGCGAAGAACTGCGGTCTCCTCGGCACACACTGTCACCACCACATCCTCACGGATTAAAATACCCAAAGGGATTGTGGTATAGGAATGGCGGTTATTACGCATCTCTGCTGACGGAATATCCACCAAAATCAATGTATAGTCATCCTCTAAACTTATACGTGAACTCTCCTCATCATCCAGCGCCGCCCGCAAATCTGCGATATCCATCTGATAACGGTCACTGACCTCGGCACATTCTTCCAATGTGGGAGCTGTCAATTTTACCCATGCTCCCTCTTCATACTGATCGATTTCAGAAATAATGCGATTATCGGTTCTAAAAATATTAATCACACCAAATACCTCCTACTTTCCAGCCACCTCAAGAATAATCCTCTCAAAGCGCTTTTTGTCATATATCACAGGAACCGGATACAGTGGGTTTGCCTCTTTGTCCGCCCATCCGCTCATCTTCGCCACATCTTCTCTCTTAATCTGCGGCAAATGTTCCGGTATCCCCATTGTCTCGTTCATATGTCTGATATGTCCAATAAATGCCTTTGCTTTCTCCTCGTCTGTCCCCTCGGTAGCCACATTAGAAAGCTCGGCAAGTCTGGCCAAAGGCTCATACACCACCGACCCGTAATCGTCCAAAACAATAGGAAGAACCACCGCATTGGCAACACCGTGTGGAACGTGATACAGACCACCAATGGTATGGGCGATGGCATGAACATTTCCCACACCTGTTCTGGTAAATGCCACTCCCGCCTTATAGGATGCAATCAGCATTTCCTCCCTGGCCTCCATAAAATCAGCCTGATTATAGGCCTCCGGCAAAAACTCCATAATGGCACATACTGCTTCCTCACAGTACTCCTTTGTCTCCTCCGTGTCATAATTAACACTGATGTAAGACTCCACAGCGTGAGTCAGAGCATCCATCCCTGTAGCCGCTGTAATCTCCGGTGGCAATGATACTGTAAGATTCGGATCCATCACCGCATAGTCCGGCAAAAGCACCGTGTCATTGATGGCATATTTGTGATTGGTTTTTTCATCGGTAATCACCGCCGCAATAGTGGTTTCTGAACCGGTTCCGGCGGTAGTAGGAACTGCTATCAAAAGGGGCGTACTCCTGCCAACCTTCATCACACCCCGCATCTGACGCAAAGTTTTGTCCGGTCTGGCAATACGGGCTGCCAAAGCCTTGGCGGCATCCATATTTGATCCACCTCCAATGGCAATAATACTGTCACAGTGATTTTCCCGATAAATCCCAACCATCTCTTCCACTTGGGCCATGGTGGGATCCGGTCTCACCTGGTCGTAAATAATGGTCCGCTCAGAAAGCTCCGATAATAAGGTTTTTACAAAATTACTCTTTCCCATACGTGGTCCGGTGACAATCATAGGTGCCCACTTTTCCTCGTTGGTCAGTATCTCCGGTATACTAAGGAAACTGTCTACCCCTTCCACCCGCTCAGGCTCTCTCCAAGGTATCACATTCATTCCGATATTTACAATTGATTGATAGAAACGGCAATACGCCTGTTTTACCCCCATAAAATCCTCCGCTTGGTAAATCTCAAAAAATAAGCAGCCTATACCTATCCCGTATAGACTGCTCTATTATAACACACCTGTTTTGTTCCTGTAAAACACAGTTTATTTGCTACTGCTGTTTCTAATTTGTTCACGCACCGGCAAAATCATGGACGGGCTTACTGACAACTCATCAATCCCCATCTGAATAAAGGTCTCTGTCAAAGTAAGATCCGCTCCCAATTCACCGCAGATACCTACCCAACATCCACCCTTGTGTCCATTGTCGATAATCATCTGCAACATACGAAGTATCGCCGGATGATGGGCATCGTATATGGAATCCAGTTTTGGATTCTGGCGGTCAATTGCCAGTGTGTACTGGGTCAAATCGTTGGTTCCCACAGAGAAGAAATCCACCTCTTTTGCCAATAAATCCGAAATCATGGCCGCTGCCGGAGTCTCAATCATCACACCTAATTCCACCTCTGCATAAGGGATTCCCTCTGCATCCAGTTCACATTTTACCGTCTCGCACATCTCCTTTGCCTGCCGTACCTCATCCACGGAGATAATCATCGGAAACATAACGGAAATCTTTCCGTAATAGCTGGCACGATAAATGGCGCGAAGCTGGGTTTTAAAAATCTCTTTTCTGTCCAGGCAAATACGAATGGCGCGATAGCCCATAGCCGGGTTTTCTTCTTTGTCCAAGTTAAAATATCCCACCTGCTTGTCAGCTCCAATGTCCAGAGTTCTGATAATGACTTTCTTTCCTGCCATGTTTTCCACAACCGTGCGGTATGCTTTAAACTGCTGCTCCTCAGTTGGATAGTCCTCAGATTCCAGATACAAAAACTCGCTTCGGAAAAGTCCGATTCCTCCGGCATCATTTGCAAGCACGGTAGCCACATCACCTACGCCACCGATATTGGCATACAGCTGAATGGTCTTTCCATCTTTGGTGACATTGTCCTGCCCCTTCAACTCCTGCAAGAGTCTGGCTCTTTCCTGTTCCTGTTCTTTGAGTTTTTTGTATGTTTCCAATTCCTCAGCCGATGGTTCTAAGATAAAAATCCCGGTTTTTCCGTCAACAATCGCCATTTTGCCTTCTGCATCCTGTGGAAAATCCACCCCAATCAAAGCCGGAATGTTCATGGTTCTGGCCAGAATCGCCGTGTGGGAATTGGTGGAACCATAACGGGTCACAAAGGAAAGCACCTTTGACTTATCAAGCTGTACTGTTTCGCTGGGAGCCAGGTCATCAGCCAATAAAATCACCGGCTCTTGACCTAAGTCTCCTCCCATTCCCTTTCCCTGCAAAATGTGAACCACCCGATTTGAAATATCCTTTACATCCGCCGCACGCTCACGCATATAGTCATCATCCATGGCGCTAAACATTTCTGCAAAGTTATCTCCGGTGGAAGCCACGGCAAACTCCGCATTGATGTTTTGAGACTCAATCATATTGGTGATGGATTCCACATAATCCAAATCATCCAGCATCATTTGATGGACCTCAAAAATCATAGCGTTTGCTTCTCCCACTTCCTTTAAGGCTTTTTCGTGGAGAACCGAAAGCTGTTCTTTTGCCTGCTCCTTCGCCTGGGAAAATCGTTTGATTTCCCCGGCGGTATCCTCCACTTTCGAGCGCTTCACCAAACTTTCCTGTTTGCCGAAAATCTTGCATCTGCCAATGGCAATTCCACTAAATACACTTTTTCCTTCCAGCTTCATAACCATACTCCTTCTTTGCTAGAAACTTTTAAAGATTCTCTTTCAAAAATGCCAACAAAGCGTCAGCGGCTGCCTCTTCCTCGTCGCCATCTGTTTTCATTGTGATTTCCTGTCCACATTTTACTCCAAGGCTCATAACACCCATGATCCTCTTGGCGTCAACCTCTCTGCCATCCTTTGCAATGGTAACATTGCAAGGATACTTGGCAGCTTCCTTTACCAGCACTCCCGCCGGTCTAGCATGAATTCCTTCCGGATCTGTAATGGTGTATACAAATTCTTTCATAATATCTCCTTTTTCTATCTAAAAATTATTCTGCATCTTTTTTAATAAATCCAAGCATCACTGCAGTTACAACAGAACCAATCAGCCATGAAAGGATGTAGAGAAGCGGCTTTCCTACGGTTGCAAATACAAAGATTCCACCGTGCGGTGCCATCAAGGTACATCCAAAGAATGCGCTGAGTCCGCCTGCTACACCTGCACCCACCAAAGTACATGGAATCACGTGAGCCGGATCGCTGGCTGCAAATGGAATGGCACCCTCTGTGATAAAGGAACATCCCATAACAAAGTTGGAAACCTTAGAAGCTCTCTCAGCCTCTGTAAACTTCTTAGGGAAGAACTGGCAAGCCAAAGCAATACCGATTGGCGGTACCATACCACCTACCATAATAGATGCCATTGCAATGTAGCAAGCCTGTACTGCCGGGTCTGTGGTCTGTGCACCGTTTGCCATCATGTCAGCTGCGGTAGCAAGCATTCCTGAACCAAACACATAAGCAGCCTTATTGATTGGGCCACCCATATCAATTGCCATCATAGCTCCCAGAATCAAACCGAGCAATGTAATCAATCCTGCATTTGCAAGAGCGGTAAGCATAGTGCTAAGTCCTGCATTCACCAAACCAATCAATGGGTTAAAGATAAAGCACATCAACACACTGACAATGAAAATTCCTCCAAGCGGATAAATCAAAGTAGGTTTTATTCCCTCCAAGGAATCCGGAAGTTTTGAACAAAGTTTCTTTAATCCAAGGACAATATAACCTGCTAAGAAACCTACCAAAATACCTCCAAGGAATCCGGAAACTGTGGTTCCTGCATTTTCACCCTGGAATGCAAAATTTCCCACAAACTTACTGAATCCTCCAAGATTGCTCCAATCATAACTTGCTGCCAAAGCATTTCCGTTGGCAGCCAGAAGACCTCCGGTGAAACCAACTGCCAATCCCGGTCTGTCCGCAATGGAGTAAGCAATGTAACCAGCCAAAACCGGAACCATCAATCCCATTGCCAAACCGCCGGCATATTTAAAGAATGCGGATATCGGTGTACAGCTTCCGAAGTTTCCTCCGCCGATAGCACCATATCCCATCAAAGTATCTATCAAGAAAGCCAGGGCTGTCATAATACCGCCGCCGATAACGAAAGGAAGCATATGGGAAACACCGTTCATAAGGTGTGTGTAAATCTGATGTCCCACACCACCGGTAGTCTCTTTTCTTTCGCTGCTCTCCTTTTTATCCTTCACCTGGTAGACAGAAGCTTCGCCTTTTGTAGCCTTTTCCACTAATTCATTTGCCTTGCTGATACCGTCAGCAACCTTGCACTCGATAAGAGGCTTTCCTGCAAATCGTTCCATCGGCACCTTTGTATCTGCTGCCACAATGATAACCTTTGCCTTTGCAATCTCTTCCTCTGTCAAAATATTTTTTGCTCCGCCGGAGCCTCTGGTCTCTACCTTGATAGCCACATTTCTCTCAGCTGCAGCCTTTTCCAAAGCCTCAGCCGCCATATAAGTATGGGCAATTCCTGTAGGGCATCCGGTTACTGCTGCAATAAAGGTCTCTCCCTCTGCAGGAGCGTTCACCTTTTCTTCGCCTTCTGTCTTTTCCTGCTCTGCCTCATCAATAATCTGTAAGAACTCTTCCGGAGTCTTAGCATTTAACAGACTCTTTGTAAACTCCTCATCCATAAGAAGAACCGATAAACGGCTGAGTACATCCAAATGTACATTATCCTCCGTATTTGGAGCCGCAATCAAAAAGATAATATGTGCAGGCTCTCCGTCCAGAGAATCAAAATCCACACCGGCAGGCACTACCATAGCTGCCAGTCCCGGCTCTTTTACCGCATCAGACTTGCAATGAGGAATGGCAATTCCCTCTCCAATGCCTGTGGTTCCTTCCTCCTCTCTGGCAAATACACCGCGAAGATAGATTTCTTCGTCGGCAATGTTGCCTCTCTTGCACATCAGTGCCACCATCTGTCGAATGGCTTCCGCTTTGCCTGATGGCGTTCCCTGAAGTTCAATACTTGATACGCCCAGCAAATCTCTTACTTTCATAAGATTTCCTCCTTTTTCATTGTATTTATAATTATTTTTTTTGGAGTTTCACTTGTTTCATCAGTTCTACCACTTCATCTCTTGTGGCCAAAGACTCTGAAAATGCTGATGCACTTCCTGTACACACGCCCATATAAAAGGCATATTCATAATCCTGATTTTCCAGATATCCTGCTATAAATCCGGCCACCATAGAATCTCCGGCTCCCACCGAATTGAGCACCTTACCCTTTGGCGGAAGGCTTTGGAATATCTGTCCATCCTCTGTCAAAAGAATTGCACCGTCACCTGCCATGGAAATCAGCACGTTTCTCGCGCCTTTCTCCTGTAATTTCTTTGCACAAGTGACAATCTCCTCTGTGGTCTTTAATTCCACCCCAAAGATTTCGCCCAGTTCGTGGTTATTGGGTTTAATCAAAAACGGATGATATGGCAAAACATTCACCAGCAAATCCTTTGTGGCATCCACCACAATCCGAACATCTTTTGTCTGCAAATACCTCATAATATCCATATAGATGTCATCCGGCATAACCTCCGGGATACTACCCGCCAGAACTAAAATGTCGCCATCCTGTATCCTGTCCAGTTTTTCATATAGAAATGCGATGTCTCTCTTTTTTATCGCCGGGCCCTGACCGTTAATCTCTGACTCCTCATTGGAGCGAAGCTTTACATTAATTCTGGACAAGCCCTCATCCACATGAATGAAATCCGACTCCACGCCGTTAACCTCTAAAAGTCTGGCAATTTCACGACCGGTAAATCCTGCCATAAATCCAAGAGCACAACTTTGATATCCCAGATTCTGAAGAACCATTGACACATTAATGCCCTTGCCTCCGGGATAAATAATTTCTTTTCTGGTACGATTCACTCGTCCCAAAGTAAAATTATCCACGGATACGATATAATCCAATGAAGGGTTAAATGTTACCGTATAAATCATTTTCCTACCTCCCTTATATTTTTCTTTCCTTTATATTCCTGTGGAATTTTTTCCGTCAAAACAATTCCGTCTTCCATTCGACCAAAAGTCACCGAGGAAACCTCTCCAAATTTTGAGGAGTCAGCCAAAAGATACGCCTCTTTTGAATGCTCCATAGCCTTTCTCTTTATCAGTGCTTCCTTTAACTCCGGTGTGGTAAATCCCTGCTTTACCGTTACACCGTTGGTTCCGAAAAATCCTTTGGTAAAATTGTATTTATCCAGAGAGCAAACCGCCTCTTCTCCTACAATGGCATCTGTCATCCCTTTAAACTCGCCACCCAAAAGATATACAGTGCATCCTAAGTCCGATAATTTTTTCGCATGTCCCACAGCATTCGTCACATACATCGCTTTGGTATTTAACTCCCGGTTAATCATCAAATCGGTGGTGGTTCCTGCATCCAGATACACAACATCCTCATCTTTAATCAAAGCAGCTGCCGCTTTGGCAATCACCATCTTCTGCTGAACATTCTGTTCCTTTCTCAGCTCCACCTCGTCATCCTTTGTCCGGTAGTTACTCTGCTTTTTCATTGCTCCACCGTGAACCTTAACCAAAAGTCCTTTGGCATCCATAGCATTTAAGTCTCTTCGGATGGTGGATTCAGAAGCATTTAATTTTTCCATCAGTTCGGAAACCTCAGCACTTCCCTCTTCCTCTATTATGTTCAATATTCTTCCAAATCTTTCTTCTGCAAGCATTTTGTCAACTCCATTCAAAACCATTCATTTTCCGTCATCTTGTAATCTGATTATAATTCCTTTTTCCGTCATTTTCGATCATTTTCCGTCAATAAACTTCACCAAATCTTCAAGGTATTTTTTGTGCGTTCTGACAAAAAGGGGGGGGGAGGGACGGCCCGACCGTTCATCCTAGTAATGAATGCACATGGATTCCTAAAAACATAAGAACAAGCAAAGACCCCTCTTGTCAGACTTAATATTGTCTCACAAGAGAGGTCTCTCCCTACACTATAGACTAGGATAAAATATGTCATCCTATACCACTTCTACGCTTTATTCTGTTTATGTCGCTCCTGTTTGATGGAGTACATCAAATGGTCTGCTTCCTTTACATATTCCTCTAAGGGCTTTTGTTCTCCCGGGACGGCTATCACACATCCCATGCTGGCTCCGACCCTATAAGGAAGGTTTAACATCTTGGCTTTATTTTCAATGGTATCCTCCACCATTTTGGAAAATACAGGAAACTCACCGTCTCCTTCGTGGAGAACCAAAAATTCATCTCCGCCATACCGGAACACTTTGGTGTTTTCATCGGCATTTTCTCCTACCGAATGACCAACAATCCGAATCACCACATCACCGGCCTCATGTCCATACCTGTCATTGATGGTCTTCAATCCGTCTATGTCGATGAAAATGACTTGTAATTCCCTGCCATTTTTTCTGGCTTCCTGAAGCATTTCCTTGGCATGTATCGCAAAGCCGTGACGATTGTAGGTATTGGTCAGATAATCTGTCTCGTATAGGGTTTGCAGTTTATCATTAACCTGGGCATACTTTTTCTTTTGGGACATATTTTCCAGAGAAAAACCGATGCTCTTGGTGAAGTTATACAACTCCTTATTGTTCAAAAACTGGGGAATATCCCGGAACACGCAATATCCATACAAGTGATCCAAAAAATGGATAGGCGCATATATGTAAGCATGTCCCTCCACCACGTTCTCGTCAAAACTATCTCCCTGCCACAGCATAAACTGGGCATCGCAGGTGCGATAAGAATCAAAGGAAGCATTGATGTCGTCTTCGATTTCATGCTGTAACATAATCCGGCAGCGTCCCTCCTGAAATCTGACGAAAACTTTTTCCATGCTCTGTACAATCTCGTCGATGCCATCTCCGGCAATCATACTCTCTTCCATATGGGCCAGCATAGCACTAAACAAATCCCGATTGTTAAATGTCTCAAACACATGGCGACGAAAACCCGCGTCATTTTTGCAGTAAGGAACCCCACATCCACAGGTCTGTCCATAATAGATGTTTGCCTGTTCCTTTCGGGCTGTAACACCGGAATAATTTTCCAACATCTGACAGGCATGATATGCAATAGATTCCCTGGGTCTGCGAACCGTGGTAATGCTGGGAGCATAATTTTCTCCCATAAAATACTGGTCAAATCCTGTGACCATACAGTCCTTTCCCACTTCAAGTCCTGCATCCTGAAGAGCCTCGCATGCCCCAACCGCCATATCGTCATTGGCACACACAATTCCGTCCGGGAAATCATCCCTGTTTTTCAGCAATTCTACTACCACATCGTAGCCGTCATTGTATCGGAACTTCTTTTGAAAAATCCAATCCTCTCTAATATGAAGACCGCACTCCTCCATTCCGCTGCGAAAACCTGCCAGTCTGGCTTTTCCCTCTACATTAGATACCAGACCAGCGATATAGCAGACTTCCTTGGCATTATGACGTTCTACCAGATGATGCACCAATTGGTTGATATAGAATTCCTGATCAATATAGATTCTGGAAAATCCCTCAACGTCATAGTCCACTACAACACATGGAACCTTGACCTCCCGAATCCTGGAAATCAGTTTTTCCCTCACCATCTCCTGATTGATATTGGAAGCAATCATAATCACCCCATCATACTCTGAGAGATCCGGGAAATCGTAAATGGCATACTCCCCCACATTAAAAGGATTGTCCATATTTGTCCGGCCGTAGCACACAAATAAATCCACAATCGCTGAGCGCTCCCTCGCCCAATTGTTTAAGCCACGATAATAGTACATCATGACTTCTTCGTTCCACATAGTACCAAATGCTGCTATTCTCATTTGCCTATCCCCGTCAATAATCTACTTTTACCAGACACAACCCTTTGGCCGGGGCTGTAGGTCCCGCAACCTTCCTGTCTCTGGCTTCTAAAATTTCTCCTACTTGCTCCGGTGCAATATGACCAAGCCCCACCTCAATCAGAGTTCCCGCCATAATACGCACCATATTTTGTAAAAATCCCGTACCGTGGAATGTCAGATACACATATCCCTTTCGACGTCTTATGGTTATGGTATCTACGATTCGCACCGTTGATTTTTTCATCCGACTGTTGCCGCAAAAGCTTTTGTAGTCGTGTTGCCCCTCAAGATATGCAGCCCCCTGCTGCATCTTTTCCACATCCAGCTCCTCCGTCAAAGCCGTGTAATACTTCCGGTCAAACACCGGTTTTACCGGTCCGTCAAAACATGTATAACGGTAAGTCTTTCCCACCGCCTTATACCTGGCATGAAACCGCTCTGCCGCCTCACGCACCTCCAACACAGCAATGTCATCCGGAAGATAGCGATTGCAATAGGTCAGAATTTCCTCACAACTTAATTTTGTATCCAAATGCACGTTGGCAACCATAGCCAGCGCATGCACTCCGGCGTCCGTCCGTCCTGCGCCAATCACATCCACCGGCTCATCGTCACACATTCTGGAGAGCACCGTCTCCAATTTTCCCTGTATGGTCTCCCGATCCGGCTGATGTTCCCAACCATAATATCTGGTCCCATCATAACTGATTTTTAGCTTATAATTTTTCTCCATCTTCCCATCACCCATCTGTATAACAGTATAACAGACTCACCTGGGATATTCTACACTTCAAGGCCAGAAATGTTGACAAAAATATGACAATCTTCTATTCTTAGAAAGGAGTTATTTCTTAATTATAAATAAATTTTTTTACACAAGAGGGAGACTACTATGACAAACACAACAAAAACAACGACACTAAAAACAGCAGACATCGCCTATATCGGTCTGTTCGTTGCCATTATGGCAATCTGCTCATGGATTTCCATTCCGGCAACTGTTCCATTCACCCTTCAGACCTTTGCCATTTTCACAGCAATCGGTTTACTGGGCGGACGCAGAGGTAGCATCGCCGTAGTTACCTATGTCCTTTTAGGTGCAATCGGAATCCCTGTATTCTCAGGATTTTCCGGAGGAATCGGTATCTTACTTGGAACCACCGGTGGCTATATTATCGGCTTTATCTTCTCCGCTTTGGCTATGTGGGGAATCACTGCAAAATTCGGAGATAAGGCATTGGTTCTGGGTATTTCTATGGTGATTGGTCTTGCCATCTGCTATGCTTTCGGTACCGCATGGTTTATGCTGGTTTATATGCATCAGACCGGTCCAGTTGGTCTTGCCACCGTACTCGGATGGTGTGTTATTCCGTTTATCATTCCCGATTTATGCAAAATCGGAATCGCTTTAATACTTACCAAACGATTAAAACGATTTGTCCGCTTATAGGATTTGGGGCACATCAAAAGATGTGCCTTTCTTTTTTTGTGTTAGTCTCTGAAAAATAGAAAGATAGAAGGAAACCATATGACATCAGAAAATAATTTACTTGGCACACTGCCGGAAAAACAACTTTTAAAACAATTTGCCATCCCCAGCATTATCGCAATGCTGGTCAGCTCACTCTACAACATCGTAGACCAGTTTTTTATTGGAAATACCGTGGGAGAATTGGGAAATGCAGCTACCAATATCGCTTTCCCTTTAAATACTTCCTGTATCGCCGTAGCCTTGCTTTTCGGTATCGGCGGCGCCTCCACCTTTAACCTGGCTATGGGAAGAGGAGATACAAAAAAAGCCGGCAGTTACATCGGTAACGCCTGCATATGGATGGTGCTTTTGGGCATACTAATCTCCGTTCTCTCCCTTTCCTTTATGAGACCGTTACTGTTTTTCTTCGGTTCTCCGGAAACCGTTTTTCCATATGCCATAGAATACACCAGCATTACCGCTGTCGGCTTTCCCTTTTTAATACTTTCCACCGGAGGAGGCCACTTAGTCCGCGCCGACGGGAGCCCTAAAATGACAATGGTGATTAACATAACCGGAGCCATAGTAAACACCGTTTTAGATGCCCTGTTTGTATTCGTATTCAACTGGGGAATGAAAGGTGCTGCCTGGGCCACCGTCATCGGTCAGGTAATTGCCGCATCCATTGTGATTTGGTACCTGATGCACTATAAAACTGTGAAACTCTCCAAGGAGTGTTTCCGTCCTCAGAAAGACGCTGCACTTCTGGTGGCCTCTCT
>JALELK010000002.1 GCA_022768745.1 Lachnospiraceae bacterium | reverse complement strand
CTCATAGCTTCCTTGGTTTCTTCCTGAATCTGCAAATATACTTCCTTTCGATAAATCGGCACATCCTTCGGAGCAGAAATGCCAATCTTCACCTGGTCGCCACGAATCTCCAACACTGTAACTTCGATGTTATTGTTGATTACCAGAGATTCTCCTTTTTTCCTCGTCAATGCCAACATATTCTACTCACCTGCCTTCTCTTCTTTTTTTGCCTTCAAAATTTCGTAAATCGGGAAACGAACCTGAACATCATCCTCAACCACAATCTGGTTTGCCAACAGAGTGTCTGTATTGATGACGATAGGCCCCTTTAAGTTTACAGACATCTTTGTAATATCCTTTGGAACCGTCACACTCACCAGCACATAGAGATTATCCTCTGTCAGTTTGCCAAGAGGTGTTAACAACTCGTCATTTACCGTGGGATTGTAATCCGGAACCACTGCATTCGGCTCCATTACAGGCATAGCAAACTGTGGCTCATCCAAGGATTGGAACCAGATGATTCCATTTTTCCCCGGTTTGTCCTCATCATAGATGATGGTGAACTTTTTCATATCCGGAAATCCTACCAATCCGTTTGGAAAGGTGATAATCTTGTCTTCCTCAATATCAATTTCTCCAAATAATCTTGTTTCTACTCTCATAGTGTTATCCTTTCTCCTAGATATAATTCAATAAAGTCATTCCGCTTAATTTTCCTGCCGCTGTCAGTGATGACTGATATGCGTTGTAAGCGGCAGTATAATTCATAATAATCTCTGAGATATCCAAATCGTCATTGGAAGACTGCAGTTCCATAATGGTCTCCTGCTGATTACTCATTCTGGTCTCTGTCAGTTCCAACTGATCCACGGTACATCCCACTCTGGTGATGGCAAGGTTTACATCTCCCAGATAACCATCCACTTTTCCGATTTCGGAACTATATAATTTCTGAAGATGGTCGTCTGCGTAGTCTGCTTCCTTCTGAGCCGCTGTCAACCACTTCTTTAAACTGGCCTGATACTCTGTCCCTGCGTACTGGGCTTCGTTCATCATCTTTTTGATATCATCTACTTTTTTGTGGGCATCAATGGAATTTTCCACCGCCTGAATCATATCGTCCACATCCCTTTGGATGTCACTGTTAAATGCATCGGAAGCCTCCAGATTCACAGTAAGTTCCTGATTGGCAGAGACGGTATAATTAATGTCATATCCAATCTCCTCTCCATTGTCAGCAAACTTCTGGTAAGTAACAGGACTTTTGGGATTGGTAATATCCGTACAATCAAAATAATACTCCGGTTTTAACTCGCCCTTTTCAAATCCGGTTTTCTCATAGTCCACTGAAATGGATGCCTTGTTTGTCCGAAGTTCTGTAGCGGCACCATCACCAAAAATCAAATCTCCTGTAGACTTAATGAATACCACATGATTGGTTGCCACGGTTTTTGTACCTGCTACTTTTCCACCTGAAGCAGTATCTGCTGCCCAATCGTCCTCTGTGTCATAGACATACAGATTATTCACTTGATTGGTGGTTCCGCCGTAGGTGTAACTTACGCTTTTGATATTTGATATATCGCTGTAAGCCAATCGAACTCTGTAGTAATTGGTCTGGGAAATATCCGGAATCTTGCTGGTATCCAGCACCTCTGCACCGGTGGTAGGAGTCTGTACTGTTCCGTTGTAGAAACGGAAGTTCTCCATATCTTCATAGGTAAAGTTCTGCTGAATATCGTAAGTGGTGTCTTTTTCATTTTCTGTGAACACCAATTCCTGATCTGTACGAAATCCGGTGAATACAGTTCTTCCGGCGTAATCTGCATTTCCCTCTGCAAAAATCTGATTCTTCAACGCCTTTAACTGGGAGAGAATGGTATTTCTGTCATCCTGGGTCAAAGTATCGGTAGCACCATTTACACATTGGGTACGAATATCCGTCATCAAGGACTTGATATTTGTAAGGGCTGTCTCTGTCACATCTAACCAAGACTTGGCATCAGGAATATTCTTTTTATAGTACTGCTCCACACGGCTCAGGCTTGTGCTGAGTCTCAGGGAACGGATTGCCACTACCGGGTCATCAGAAGGCTTTGTGATTTTCTTTTGTGTCGTCATCTGATTCATAGAACTGTTAACGTTACCCTTTGTACCGTTGATGTTGTACGTGGAGTTTCTAAGAATCATATTATTAGTTACTCTCATATTGCCACCTCCCAAGTGTGCGTTTATACACCTGTGTTCAAAATAAGCTGATCGTACATCTCCGCTAAAACAGAGATACATTTGGAAGCTAAGTTGTAGGCATTCTGGAATTTAATCAAATCCATTGCCTCCTCGTCCTCATCCACGCCGGACACAGAGCTTCTCTGGTTTTCTATGGTTTGTCCTATACTGGTATAGTTATCGGTAAATATCTGACATTCTTGAGTGTCTACCGTAATATCTGCGTAAATACACTGCAAAAATGTGTCTGCCCCGCCGCCTCTGAACAATTTTTCCTTACTCTGAAGTCGCGCCATAAGGTCAATCAAATCGTGGGCATCTGTTCCGTCAGTTTCCTTGGTCTGGGTGGCAAAATAATCCGGATTTTTCTGGGTCTTTGCCGCCACTGCCACATTGGTTGCTGTCAGCTGATAATAGTTGTTTGCCGTATCTGAGCTGAACTTCACCCCGGTTCCCGCGGTAGCATCTGCAATGGCATCTGTCATATTGTACTCACTGCCGGCAGCTTTATTTTTTGCCACAAAGAATGAATCCATAGGACCCCCATTTGCATCCACTCCACTCTGCTGAATCTCGTTAAAGGCTCTGGAGAAGGAACGCAAAAAGGTATTCATCTGATTCATATAGTAAGGAATACCCATAAAATCCATACTGCTTCCCACTTCCATAGGACGACCGGAAAGTTTGGTCTGTTCCTCAGAAGTCAAAGCATCCTCCAAATGGAAGGTATAGGAAACAATGTTCCCATCTGCATCTGTCTCACATTCAAAGGATGTATAGTTATACTGGGTATTGTTCGCCCAGATAGTTCCTCTGGATGGCATATTCATAAAATCTATATCTGTAATGCTTGGATTTGTAATGGTCAGAGAATCTGTGGTCACCTGGGTGATACGTCCGGAGAGATTTTCACCGTTGTTACCATCACGAATCTCAAACATAGCCCGAAGCTCGCCGCTCATATTGCTGGCATTTACCTCAAAGGTGGCGTTGGTAGCTGACCACACCACATCATACAAACCATCAATGTCTGACTGATTATACTTTTCATCCCTGGCAATGCAGGCAAGGGTGTTGTAATCATAATTGTCCACCAAAAGCTGTCCGTTAATCTTTACTGTGTAATAGGTAGCTCCGGTGTACTGATCCTGATAATTTGAGTTCTGAATCTGTTTTTCATTCACTTCAATAGGGACAATCTTGGACAACTCATCCACCAATACAGCTCTCTGATCCCGAAGCTCATTGGCGTGACCCTTTTCCATTTCAATAATGTTAATCTGCTTATTTAAAAGGGAAATCTTTTGGGCAATGGCATTGATATTGTCCACTGTGGTCTTGATTTCGTCGTTTACAGAACTCTGTAAATCCTGCATTCTCTGGGCAGTACTGTTAAAATAGGTACAAAGTTCCTGAGCATCACTGATAAACTCATTTCTTGCAGAGGAATCTCCCGCCTTTGATTTTAAGTTGTCCAAGGCATTAAACATCTTGCTGAAGATGGTGGAAAATCCTGCGTTGCTGGTGGCGCTCAAACTTCCGTCGGTGTAGTAATTCTGAATCTGCTCCATATAATAGAGTTTCTTTTCATAGAGTCCTTTTCCCGCCTGGTTGTTCCAGTATTTTACGTCATAGTATTCATCTCTCAACTGGGTTACGGAATCCACCGCAACACCAGTACCGGTACTTCCAAATCTCTGATAAGAGCGAAGTGCCGCAGCCGCTGAAAGATTTACTGTCTGCTTGCTGTATCCCTTGGTCTGGACATTGGAAATATTGTTTGCTGTGGTATTAATCGATGCCTGAGCAGCGTTCAAACCGGAATACGCCACATGTAATCCAAAAAATGATGATGGCATACGCTTCTCCTCCTATCTATAGTGATTGCAACAAATAGTCAATCATAGTACTGACTACGTTGATATATCTGCTGGCTGCATTGTAAGCCTGCTGGTATTTAATCATATTGGTCAATTCTTCATCGGAAGACACTCCCACCACCATCTGACGATTGTTGTCAATGGTATCTCTGGTAGCTTCCAAACTGCTGGCTGTGGTGCTGTACACTGAACCTGTGGTTCCCACGTTTCCAATCCACTTTACATAAAAATCTGTAAAAGTACAGGGGGTGGTATCACTGGGATTGATGGTATAGTCTGCATCGTTCCAAATGGTTTCCAGTTTTGCACCTAAATCATAATCAACCGCTCCGTTCTGGGTCTTATGTGCCAAAAGGCTCTCATCCTCCACCAAAGCCGGATTGATTTTTGTATACTCGATGGTATAACACTTAGAAAGGTCCTGAGGGTCCTCCTCGTTATACACATATAAAGTCTTGTCCTCACCGTCGATGTTCACCTGAACCTGAGTGTATCTATCGCATCCGATTCTGGTAAACAGTTCCTGAGGCGGAATCTTGCCGTCACTTCCCACGGAGCAACTGGCCTCATCCAAAATCTTTGTATTTTCATTAATCTGAATGGTTTTGCCATCTGCAGTGGTTCCTGTAATAGGAGCTGCAAGGGAAGCACCGTATATCTCTCCTGCAGTCTTGTTCGGACACAACACATCATTAATCTGGGTGATAATGGTGTGATACAATTTATCCAACTCAGCTTCGTTGTTTTCCATAATGGAATTTGCCAGACCCTTGTCATACTGCTGGCTACTCAGCCCTTCTATATCCAGATAATTGGCATGGTGATCGCCTCTTGCCAAAAGCAAAGCCTTAACCTCTCCCACATCTGTATTGTTTTCCGCGCTGGCATTTTTCGTGTTAAACACCTCGGTGTAAACGTCATTTCCTGTGTCTGAAAGCTGTGGCCAGTAAGGGGTCTGGAATCCATTGCTCAAGTCCTCATGGAGAGCCATCTGATTACATCTGGTCTCTGTGACAAACTCCACATCTTCCAACTGTACCTTTATCACACCATCGGAATCCTCCTTAAAGGAAACCTTTGCCAGTTTTGAGAGCTCATCAATACACAAATCTCTGGTATCCCTGAGATCCATGGCAGTCTCTACTCCTGCGGCCTCAATTCTCTGTATTTGTAAATTTAACTTTGAGATTTTTTCTCCCAGTTCATTAATCCGCTTTACATCATCCGATATTTTTTTGTTGATGGTAAGCTGATAATCCTGCAATCCCTGATTCAAGTTGGAAACACGGCTGACAAACAAAGAAGACTTCTGCATAACCAGATTCTGATTCACTGCATCTGACGGGTCCTTTGCATATTCTGCAAATGCCTGATGTAAATCAGCCAGAGCCTCTTTGAATGCAACACCCTGAGTCTCCTGCAAAAGTGTCTCCACCTCGGTGATTGCATCGTAACTGGTGGCATAGAATGCCTGACGTCCTGATTCGGACCGATATGCTTTATCCAAAAAAACATCTCTTGCATGCACAACATCACCGATGTCTACACCAAGTCCCAATCTCTGGGCACTGATGTCTGCTGACGCAAAAGATGTATAATTTCTATCTGCAAATAATACCTGCTGGCGCACATAGCCTTTGGTATTTACGTTTGATAAGTTGTTCGCTACAACGTTTAACGCATTTTGTTGTGATTGAATCGCTGATGCCCCTACATAGAGACTTCCGAAACCATTTGCCATGATTCTTCCTCCCAAAAACTAGCTGGAAGCCTCGGATGATCTACTGGGATGTATCAAAGCTGCCTCCGCCTAACAAATCACCGGTATTGTACGCATTTTTATTATAGTTTGCTGTCTCCGGTGCCTGCTTAAGACTTTTAAACAATGTCAAGTCAAACTCTACCATATCCAATGCCTGCTGTAGCAAAATGCTGTTTTGCTGGTTGGCAAACTGCACCTGGGATGCCACTTCCACCAACCGGTCACGGGCTTCGGTTAATGCCTGTTGCTCTTTGGGCTGAGCCTTTAACTGCTCAATCACAGCGGTAACGGTAAACTGTTCTCCGTCATGGCCCAAAACAACTGCCATATCCTTTAAAATCGAGGAACGTTTATTCTCAAGATTCTTGAGACGACTGCTGATTTCCTCCTCAGATGCTGTGATTTTTTCCAGTTCTTCCACCTGTCCATGAATGATGGACTCCTTTTTGGAATCGGATAATCCCAACAACTCTTCATAGGTACGACATTCTGTCTCAAGACCGTTTAATAACTCCTCAACTAAACTAGCCACATTAACTCTCCTTTACAGTCCCATATTGTACTTTTCAAGCAACTTGCTTGCGAAATCTCCGGTATCAACCTGGTAATTGTTTGACTCAAGTTTTGTTTTCATTTCAGCAACTTTATCTTCCCTGATATCCGAAGCTTCTGCGACTGCCTTCTTTGCAACCTGATAGTCACGACCAAAAGATGAAATCTGCACCTCGTCTCTGCCCATACCTGCTTTGCTGGTAGGTCTGGCTCCTGAAGCCTTATTGGTCTTATAGAGTTGTGCTACCTGATTATATGCTTCTATACGCATAACGGCACTCTCCTTTCTTCCTTGAAACTGAAGCTTTTTTGCTTTTACACTATGTTTATCGGACAGATTTTGCAAAACATTATAGATAAAAATAAAAAAACAGAGTCAATTCTTTTGAATCGACCCTGTATGTCTTCCTATATGGTACGTAGGTTATGAAATAAATTTTTATACCTCAGATGGCTCCTCTGTCTTTCCCACATATTTATCCAACGCCTGAGATACAGAAAGTACCTTGTCCAAAATCTCCTTGGTATTGTCAGCATTCTCCAAGTTCTGGTTGCTGATGCCCTCAGCCTGTGCAGAAGAAGCAGTAACTTCCTCTGTAGTAGCGGAAAGCTGTGTAATGCTGTCCACAATCTGGTTGTTCGCCTCAGAAAGATTAGAGAGCATATTGTCAATCTCCTCGATATTGGAGGTAAGTTCATTTACATTGGTATCCATGGCTTCAATACTCTCTGCAGCCTTGTTAATCAGTTCATCCTGCTGATTGGTTGCCTCTACAGACTGGGCTACAACCCCTACGGCTCTCTCTGCATTTTCCGACAACTCATCCAAGATGGTGGCAATGTTTTCCGTCTCTGTCCTGGTCTTTTCTGCCAACTGGCGAATCTCATCTGCAACTACCGCGAAACCACGTCCGGCCTCTCCGGCTCTGGCACTCTCGATGGAAGCATTTAAGGCCAAAAGGTTTGTCTGGCTGGAAATGGCAAAGATGGTATCTGCAATTCCCTTAACTGCATTGGCTCTCTCCTGAAGTGCCTGCATGGTCTCAGCCACATTGGCATTGGTCTCGGAAATGGTTCTGGACTGGCTCTTGATGTCTTCCATAATGGTCATATTGTCGTTGTTTAACTGCTTTGACTTTTCTGCGATAGAAACCATGGTCTCAGATCGCTCCAAGGTATTCTCAATGGAATCCTGTATATTCTGTGTCATCACGGTCTGATTCTGGATGTTTTCAGCCGTGGACTGTGT